>CAZNTS010000001.1:0-3248 GCA_964576045.1 uncultured Nitrospiraceae bacterium
TCGATGGAGGCGGCTTCGTACAGTTCCTGTGGGATGCTCTGAAGAGCGCCTGAGAATATGATCATCATGAACGGGTAACCGAGCCATATGTTCGCTACCACTATCGCCACGAAAGCGTTGAAGCAGCTCCCGCTGAGCCAGTTGACCGAGGGAATCCCGATTTCGTTGAGGAGGGAATTGATTATTCCGAACTGGTAGTTGTACATCCCCTTCCACACAAGGAGAGTGATGAAGGAGGGCATTGCCCACGGGACGATCATGAAGAGTCTGTAGATCGTCTTACCTCTGACCTTAGAGTTCAGCACAAAGGCGAGGACGAGCCCGAGTCCGACCGTCGGGAATACGTTCGAGAATGTCCAGACGATGCTGTTCTCCAGGATCTGGACGAAGGCCGGGTCCGTGAGCACGAAGCCGTAGTTATAGAATAGGTTGTTCTGTACGCCCGAGTCAAGGGCATAGCAATGCAGCGCGTCGGACTGGGCTGCACTTGCGAAGATGTTGGCACAGGCCCTGATGTGGTAGACGTTCATGTTCGTGAAAGTAATGAATATGTTGAAAGCGAAAGGGTACAGCACCAGGACGAGTAGTCCAATCAGAGCTGGGAGGATGAAAAGGTAGGGGGAGCTACGAAGTTTTTGGAGAATGGTGCGGGCTCTGGTCTTCTCTGTCATGCCACTTTCCTTGGTCTCCTGGTCAATCTCGCAGAGTTGTTCCAGCACACTCCGAAGCGGTCTCGTTGTTTAAAGCATGCGGCCGTGGGTCTCTTCACGGTTGACGCCCGGGTTGGTTGACTCATCGGGCTTCACCGAGAAAAAAATAGGAAAGTGGTATTAGCCTGCGCTGCCGATGGCCCTTTGTATTGCTGCCTCAGCCTGGTTTAGCTCGGCCTGGATTGTGGCCTGAGAAACGGGACTTGTGTTGGAGGATGGCTGGGCGCTGCTCAGGAAGCCGCCGATGTTGGAGTAGACGATCCCCATTTCTGGGGTGTTGACCGCGGGAGAGCTTGTCGCTGCCTGGGCAAGGAATCCAACGGTGAATGGGTTGCTTGTTATGGCTGGGTCCTTCGCCAGTGCTGAATTGCTTGGCAAGTCGCCTGACAGGGTGGCCAGGTTCTTCTGTGAGTTGTAGTTGGTGATGAAGGAGATGAACTGCCATGAAGCCAGAGTCTCTGCGGCTGACTTACCCGACGCAATCTCCCACCCCTGGGAGCCTATGAACGGCGCCAGAGGCATGCCTGTGGAGGAAACTGTCGGGAGTGCCGCAACGCCCATCTGCATGCCTAGCTTCGCAAGAGAGCTGTTCAGAGTGGACTCGTCCCATGGGCCGTCAATGTCGAACGCAGCGTGACCTGTGGAGAACAGGGTCTCTGCGGTGTTGCCGTCAGTGGCTGATGACATGACTCCGTTGCATCCCGCCGTCGAGTCTGGGTTGGGGTTGGTGACAAGGCCGTCGAGGAACTGGACCGATGCGACCGCCTGGCTGCTGTTGATAGTGGCCAGGGCAGGGTTGGTTGGACTGAACACAGAACCTCCGAATCCCGCAAGGAACGGCCACCACCAGTAGCCGCCTCTGATTCCGCCCGCAAAGTTGAACGCTATGCCGGCGGTGGTGATCTTGCAGGTGCTGTCATACTGGGTTAGGCTCTCCGCCATCTGCACCCACTGGTCAGTGGTCGTTGGAACTGTCGAGGTGAGATTCTTGTTGTAGTACAAGGCAAGGCCGTTGATGTTCTCGGGGAGTCCCCATGTGTGACCCTGGAACTGGTAGTCCGCGATGGACGCTGGGAAGTATTGGGAGAAGAAGGTCGAGTTGGCGAACTGGTCGATTGGTGAGAGGAACCCTTCAGCCACGAATGCACCTGTCCAGTCGTTCGACACCCTGATGACATCGGGGGCTTGGTTTGCCAGCGATGCGGTAGTGAAGTCCGACTGTTCAGAGCTGAATGGGTGGGTCTGGACGTTTACAGTGACCCAGGGGTAGGCCGCCTCAAAGGCGGTGAGGCTCTTGTTGAACGCACCGAACTCCGAGTTGACACTCGACGAAGGAGCGTACGTCTCCCATACGGTAATGGTGACGGGTGTCTCGGTAGGGGTGGCTGTTACGGTGGCCGTTGTTGTTGCCGTGCTGGTTGCAGTGCTTGTTGCCGTACTCGTCGCTGTACTCGTTGCAGTGCTAGTAGCCGTACTTACTGCAGTGCTTGTCGCAGTTGTGGTAGTGCCCGTCACCGTCGAAGCCGTGTAGTAGTAGACTCCTGCACCGACTGCTACTACAAGGACTATGATTACGACGGCGACAAGGGCATTGCTAATACCGCTTCGAAGAGATGAGTTTCCCTTCGCTATTTTTCTCACGTATTTCGTCGAGACAAAAGCGCCTGACGAGGATATAAGAGGATTTGCCCTGCCTTGTTTCTCATTACAGGTGCCGACGACCCCTACGAATTAGGGTCGCCTGAGGGCAGACCACTCGTACAAATCCTTGAAGTGAGGCCAGGATCCCGAATCTCCATCAGAGAGTTAATAGCACCTCTGCGGTCTGGGTGCCGTTTCAATATGCTTACCCCTACCAGAGGCTCTCAGTACGCCTTTGCCCCACGCCTGGGTCCGGAGTGGGGCTCCGGAGGGATATTCGGCCTGAAGCACCAACGGGGGGTCCTCTTCTACGATCTTGCGTTCGAGGCAGAGGCTCACTTCGTTAGTGGAGACATGGACGAAGCGTATCCATTTGACCTCCTGGGAGCAGGCCCCAGGTCGGGCGGGGACACCTACAACGCCGTAGAGGCGGTCGACGACCAGATCTATTTCGGAGGATGGGTACATTCCCCCGCAGTCTACAACGGAAGGAGGAATGCAGGGGGGACCATCTCCTTCAGGAACAAGTTCAGCCACCTGCACGCCTACGACATCAAAGAACAGAAGGTCAGGCTGCTCTGGTCCGACAGCATCAAGAGCGAGACTGAGTGGGCCGGCGAAGTGTCAGAGATTGTCCATGACCCCGTGTCTGACAGGCTGATAATGGCCAGGGGCGACGGGCACGCTAATCTCGGGATCTTCGCAGCCGACAGGAGAAATGGGACCGTCGAAAGGCTGAGTGAGCTCCCTGCTCTGAAGGGAGCTCACTTTCTCGATTACATGTGTTTCGACGTAAAGAAGGACTGGACCAAAGGGATGGAAGGCATACAGACTCTCGACCTCGTTACTGGAAAGTGGGGGGTAACGCCTCTTGATTACCGCTCGATCTCGGTGGAT
>CAZNTS010000002.1:0-5881 GCA_964576045.1 uncultured Nitrospiraceae bacterium
CGAGACACCATCATGAACGGCAAGAATATGGTTTGGCAAAGGAGCACTTTGAGAAAGCTGCTGAACTTCACAAGTTATTGAAACGATGGAGCTATCTAGAGCCCAACTATTCCGCTTGGGCAAGGGTAGAAGATGCAGAAGAGCTCAGCAGGAAGGAACAGTGCGAAGAAGCGACTAAAGCATTTGGTCGTGCATCTAATCTGTTCTCTGAAGCGAAAAAGTCTGTGCAGGTGCAGCTCAGCACCATAGAGGATGACGATGAAAAGCAGATGGCTACGAGTATCGTCAAGGCTTCAAGTCTGAGAAAAGAATACTGTGACGCCAGAATCACTCTCGAAGAGGCGAAAATCTTGGATAAGAAGGGCGACCACTTCGGCAGTTCTAGGAAGTACGACGCGGCAGCTGAGGCTTTTGAGAAGATATGTCAGACTCTAGAGTCGGAGCAGGAGCAGAAAGAGTTCCGATCTATAATCAGTCTTTCCAGAGCTTGGCAGAAGATGATGTTGGGAGATGCGAGAACTTCGCCAGAATCATACTCGGAGGCGTCTGCCCTATTCGAGCAGGCTAGTAAAGAGAGCAGCTCTGAGATGACGTGTCTCTTAGCCTTGGGGCATAGTCGTTTTTGCATGGCCCTTGAGGCTGGAACAAGATTTGCCGATACAGGGGATGCTGCGATGCAAAAAGTTGCCATGCAAAACTTGGAGATTGCCGCTAAATACTACGTGAAAGCAGGCTTCCAGATCGCTTCTGAGTATGCAAAGGCCACTGGTCTGCTGTTTGAGGCCTACGTGCATATGGATGCTGCTAAAGGAGAGAAGGATCCTGAGAAGAAGACGAAACTTTACCTCGTCGCCGAGAAAGTTCTGCAGATGGCAGCTGGCTCGTTCATGAAGGCGGAGCATCCTGAGAAGAGGGAACAAGTGTTAAGACTGCTGGAAAAGGTCCGAGAGGAAAAAGAAATGGCACTATCGATTACAGAAGTTCTGCAAACGCCCTCGATCGTCTCTACGACCACATCCTTCAACGCCCCAGCTCCAACTAGTGAAAAAGCTGTTGGCTCAGAAAGGTTTGAACATGCTGACGTTCAGGCGAACATTATCATCAGACAAAAAGAGTTGAAGATCGGCGAATACATCAACGTTGAGTTGGAGCTTGTCAACGCTGGGAAAGGCTCAGCTTTGTTGACCAAAGTCACGGAGATCATTCCAAAAGGGTTTGAAGTTGCTCAGGCACCCGAGATCTATCGAGTTGAAGACTATTCCATCAACCTGAAGGGAAAGCGCCTTGACCCGCTCAAGACTGAAGAAGTTAGACTCGTCCTCAAACCAACCGTGCAGGGAACGTTCTCGCTGAAACCCACAGTGCTCTATCTGGATGAAAACGGGAAGTACAAGACCCACGAACCAGAACCAGTCACCATAACAGTCAAAGAGTTGGGCATCAAGGGCTGGCTCAAAGGAGAAAAATGATCCACCGACTGGTTTTACGAAAATCCTAACGCGTGCACCTTAGTCAAGTCATCTTGTCTCCGCAGTTTGGGCTTAAAAAAGATTTCATAATACCGGGCTGGGTTCGTCTGTAGCGGGCGGGGTGGGATTTGAACCCACGACCACCAACTTAGGAGGCTGGTGCTCTATCCGACGTGAGGGGGAATTCACATAGCACCCCCACTTTAGAGGGCACTGAACACCCTACACGAATCCGTACTGAGCTACTCGCCCTCTGCATACAACAACTACCGACCATAGAAAATCTACTTACACACTTAAAAGGTGAAGGCAGAAAACCCACAACAATCCGAGCCTACGCCTTGCACTCAAAACCCTAGCAACCAAAGCAGAATTAGACGATGCCCAAGTCGTCGAGCTAGCAATAGCCGAATACATAAAGAAGAACGGAAGACCCGCAACCAACAACTACAAATCCAAACTATGCGACTGCTACCAGCAGTACTGCAAATTCTACCATATGGAATGGGAAAAACCCGTCTACACACCAGAACCAACAAGCATACAACCCCCGATACAGGAAAAATGCCTAATGCTCGTCGCCTCAGCCAAAGGCGAGCTATCACTGAAGATAGACCTGAGCAACCAAACAGGACTCAGACCTTGCGAAATACAAGGAGACTTCGGACTTGAGGCAAGAGACATACACCCAGACCAAAACACGATAACAGCAAGGATCCACAAAGGATGCAATGCAAGACCACCATTACCGATAACACCCGAACTCACTGCAAGACTCCAACGATATGTAACAAAAAACAATCTTCAACCGCAAGACCGACTTTTCACGGGCGACAGCAGACGATACGGCGAAGATTTCAGACGATTCAGAAACAAACTAGCCAAAAACTCAACGACCCAACGATACACAACATAAGACTCTACGACCTCAGACACGCCTACTGTACCAAACAACTAAGACGAACTCAAAACACCGAAATCGTAAGACAAATAATGGGACACAAACGACTCCACACGACCCAAAAGTACCTACATCTGCTCGGATACGGAAACGCTGATTGGATAGTTGAAGGAACAAGCGACAAGGAACGAGCCAAACAATTACTCAAAGAAGACTTCCAATACCAACTAACAACACCAGACGGAACAATGCTATTCCGCAAACCCAAATAAAACAGACAACCACACCAAAAGAAGCCTCTTTTTTCTATTTAATCATTAGCGCGCGCTGGCGTCAGCAGTTTTGCTCATCGCGCTTCTGCGCTCTTCGTTCTCAACCCATGCAAAGAGCGTTTTCTTTCATCTTATAGCGCGAGCGGTAAGAAGCGCACAGCATACAAGCTAATGCCCAGACGTTAGCGCGCGCGAAAGTCTTTGCAGAAACGGAAATCGAAGCAGAACTGAGCGCGCGCGTCGAAACAATAACTCGGAGCGTATCAACATGTCTACGTTTTTGTTGATTTCAAAGCATACACCAGAAAACTGCCCTATAGCTCGGGCGATTTGAATCATTCGAAAGAATAAGGGGACTTATCTTCATCGAGCAACGGACAAGGAAGCCTCAAATAAAAGAAAGTTTAAATGGTAAATTCTGCAAAGTTTCATGAGAGACTCGAAGAGAAGATGTTTCATGAGGGAACTGAAACCTGTCGATCGAAACATGATTTCAGAATTGATGAGAAATTCTAGGCTGAGCGATAGAGAACTGGCAAAGAAGATAGGCGTTTCCCAACCCACCGTCTCAAGAAGAAGAGTAGCACTCGACAAAGAAGGGTTACTCGACTACACCGCATTTCCAGATTTCAAGAAACTGGGCTTCGAGATTGTGGCCTTCACACTAGCAAAATGGAGCTTGAACAAGGAGAGACTGACCGAGGAAAGAAGGAAATTCATCGGAAAACATCCAAATATCATATTCACTTCAACAGGTATAGGGTTAGACTGTGACAGAGTGTGCATTTCAATTCACAAAAGCTACAGCGACTACACCAAGTTAATACACGACCTCAAAGCCGAGTTTGGACAGTACTACGAAGCCTTTTCATCGTTCATCGTCAGCCTACAAAGCGACAGCATCCTTAGAAACTTCACCTTAAAATACTTGAGCGAGTTGCTGAAACAAGGCAAAACCCAATAATAAGTCTCCCATTTTCTCAAATCCGCCATCGCGCGCGCCACTGGTGCTCTATCCGTACTGAGCTACTCGCCCACGCTTAGCCAGGTCAAAAATAATCAACGGATGCAGATTTTAAGTTAGTGCCGTTTTTCACAAAAAACTTAAACTGCACACGAACATCAACCTTAATCGCTGTTGCGGGGGTACCCGAGCCAGGTCTAAGTAGGCGGGCCAGAAGCCTAAGACAAGGGGGAGGACTTAAGATCCTCTGGCGAAGGCCTCCGTGGGTTCGAATCCCACCCCCCGCACCTTTACAAGCAAAAATGAAGGGGGTTTTCCAGAGGACTATCACTTGCTTTTTCCTGAATATCATGGCGCCTCAAATCGCAGACACCACCGCGCGAAGGATTTGAAACAAGTTCCTGAAGTCATTTACGCAGGAATCAAAAATCATTTTTCAACTGCTGACACTTTGTCCCGTTTTGCGTCAGCATAGCGCGTTCTCGACTATAGAAAAAAAGAGTTAAGGAAAGAGCTGCCCAAAGTTTCTGGCCGCGATAGCGATGTCTTTCATGTTGACCACGCCGTCCCCGTTCACATCGAAGTCTGACGGTTATCATTCCCTCGGAAAGCGTGTTCGAGCCAGTTGGTCGTTGTGACCACTGCCAGCGTGTAGTTGAGACACGGGACTCAGGCCATGTCCTATGTGAATGGCATTGTAAAGTTCTGGCCGGAGTTCAGGTGTACTTAGCGCGCGCTTACTGAGCAACAGTTATCACTATTTTTCCCTTGGCGTGTCCATTTTCAAGATACCTGAAAGCTTCAGAAACCTCACTTAACGGGTAACGTCTGTCTATGACAGGTTTCACTTTGCCTGATTCAAGAAGGTCTTTCACGAAAGTGAGATCTTTTTTGTTCGGTTTCATAACGAAGAAGCCCATTTTCTTGTTCCCTATCTTTGAAATCAATGGTCCCAGGGTCATAGCTTGGATCATGCGTGAACCTCCGACGAAAACGTAGATTCCCTTGGGATTCAATGCGCGCTTGTAATCGAAAATTGAACGACCTCCTGCAGTCGCAAGAATAAGGTCATAACGCTGTCCACTTTTGGTGAAATCTTCCCTGGTGTAGTCGATGACGTGATCTGCACCGATGATACGCGCTAGGTCCATTTTCCCAGTGCTGCACACGGCAGTGACTTCCGCCCCGAACGACTTGGCAATCTGAACGGCAAACGTACCCACGCCGCCAGACGCGCCGTTGATCAGAACCTTTTGCCCTGCCTGAATCTTTCCTTTATCGCGAAGACCCTGAAGGGCCGTTAGTGCCGCCAGCGGCGTAGCAGCTGCTTCCTCGAACGTCACATTAGCAGGCTTCAATACCAACAAATCTTCACGGGCACATGCGTACTCGGCAAAACCGCCCACACAAAACCCGAATACCTCGTTGTCGACGTGAAACTGTTTCACGCTGCTGCCAACCGCTTCAACTCGTCCCGCTATGTCAGAACCGGGCCTCGTGTTTTTCGGCTTCAGAAGCCCACCGCCCATCAGGCGAGCCAAGAACGGTTTACCTTCCAACATATGCCAGTCATATGCGTTTACAGACGCAGCATGAACTCTCACCAGCACTTGATAGTCCTTTGGAGTGGGTTTTTCTACATCTCTAAACTGAAGAAATTCAGGCGGCCCGTATTTTGTGGCAACAATCGCTTTCATTTTCACGTTTAGGGATACTGTCTCCAATTAATAAGCCTGACTCGACCTTCAAAAACAAGCGCTCGCGCTTCAATTTTGATTTTTGGTCTTCTTGGGGAATCTTCTAATTGCCACTACGGCAGCTAACGTGAAAATAACCATGAATAGTGCCAGAATCATCGTTGATGGAAACTCTGGAACCGCCCCGCCTCCGAAGGCATACACGATGCCGCTGACCGAGGCCATATAGACGTTACCCCCAGAAACGGCTGGAGAGGAATCATCATCGTAGCCGGTGGTATAGTTCCATACAACGGCACCCGTCTGGGCATTGAGACAGTAGAAATTATGGTCCCAACAGCTGAAGTACACATTGCCGCCTGTGATGGCTGGGGAAGAGTAAATCCATTGGCCAGCTAGAAAAAGCTTCTGCGCAAGTTCAGTTGAAATTAAGGGAGACTAAGCTTCACACGCACTATTTCTTCAATAATTGCTTAAAGAAAAAGAAAGATGCGGAAGTTACGCGCGTTAGAATTTGGGGTTTTTCACAAAACTTTACCCCTAGCGCGCGCTTCCAAATTCTGGGTACGGAACATCCG
>CAZNTS010000003.1:0-2626 GCA_964576045.1 uncultured Nitrospiraceae bacterium
ATAATCAGTTCCCTGGAGAACGCTGAAGAAGCCCTTGCCGGAAGGGCCGGAACAACAATCTTCGATGATTCACGTGGGCCACCTTTCCCGTTTTTACGATGAGATAGATAATTCTCTTTACTAAATTGGAACGCAGAACACATACAGTTTCGTTGAAGATTGTTTTCTGAGCTCGCTTATTGAGAGAGAAAGAAATACTTTTTCTCCTGAGAACGATTTAAGAGAATTTTTGCTAAAAAGTCTTTTTAGGAACGTGACAAGATAACTTATTCGATATCCATGGATCAAGCAGCCTTCATATTGAACGCCGACGTGGCACTGGCTAATTTTATCTCTCACGGCATCGAAAAAGAATTCGCAGGTAAAAACATAGTCACAAGTATGCAGCAGATTTCGTTTTCCTCCCCAAAAACAATCGACACCATAGGAACCAGAAAACTGTCTATTTTTCTATACGACGTAACCGAAGAAACAACGGCAAGAACCATTTCCGCTCCTGAAGATGGCCCCAAAATAAGAGCAACTCAGAGACCTTTAGTTCTGCGCTATCTTGTTACGCCTTCTACCGGAAACGACAAAGACGACCATGCATTAATTGAAAAAATAATTCGGGTGCTTGAAGCCTCGCCTTTTATCGTCAGTTCAAATGACGAAAACAATGTCAGGTTATCAGTGAAAATAGATTCGCTTTCTTTAGATGAGTTAAGCAAGCTGTGGATAGCTTTGGGCACCCCACTTAGGCTTTCTCTGAGCTTAACCGTCTCCTCCGTTGACCCATGGCATGACCCTCAGACACTGGCTACAGACACAACCGTAACGCCTCCAACACAAGGGCTAGACACGAAACATGTTTCCCAACTCTACCAAGCTGTGCTCAAAACCTTCACTGAACAATCCACTGGTTGGAGGGACCGCAACATACTCTTCAAACAATTTGTGCTCCGAGATTTTAAGAAAAACACTACTATGACCGCGGAGGAAATGCTCATTTCGCTTAACAATTTAGGTGACAAATTGGAACAACAAGGACCAACAGCCCAGTTCGTAACTTCCCTGAATCTATTGGCTGGATACTACGAACACCAATTTGACCAACTCGAGGGATTGCAGAGAGTGTCGCGTAAGCAGAGAGAGAACCTAGAAACAATAAACACGTGGATCAAAGACATCAAGACTTTAGTGGAAGCGCTAGACGGCAAGAACCTGAGTCCACAGTAGAAGTCAACTTAGACAAAAAGATAGTTTGTGATTTGTTGTAAGCCAAGAAGAAGCGGAGACACTGGCAGGCCTGACAAGGCAAACTTCAACCACTTACTTCAACATAAAATATAAAGATAAGCCAGCGAGCGCATGAATTCTTATATACGCCTTTTTCATAAGAGGCTGAAGAAGGTTCGGATTTGGCAAACAAAATTAACAATTTTACATTGCTTAGGAGACTTCCGAAAAACGAGTTTATCTTTTTTCATATTCTGAGTTTCAATGCATTGTTTCCGGGTGACTCAACATGATTGGAGATTTGGTAATTGAGACAAAAGAGCTTCGAAAAACTTTTATTTCTAAAGAGAAGGGTGGAAAAAAAGAGGTAGAAGCAGTTAAGGGTATAGATCTCACTGTTAGGAAAGGAGAAATCTTTGGTTTTCTCGGTCCAAATGGCGCCGGCAAATCTACCACGCAGAAAATGCTCTCTACATTACTATGTCCAACTGGTGGAGAAGCGAAGGTTCTAGGATATGACTTAGCAGAACAGCAGGAGCAGATTAGACAAAACGTTGGATGTGTGAGTCAAGCAGGAGGAGCAGATCTGTCTTCGACAGGCGTTGAGAACCTAGTCCTCCAAGCTCAACTCTATGGCTTGGACATTTTAACCGCAAAGAAATACGCAGCTGAATTCATAGAGCGTTTCCAGATGACTTCGTTCATAGGGAGACCCGCACAGTCCTATTCCGGAGGTCAGAAACGCCGTTTAGACATAGCTCTCGGGATGATTCACCATCCACAGCTACTTCTTCTCGACGAGCCAACATCAGGTCTTGATCCACAGAGCAGGGCTTACATATGGGGAGAAATTAAAAAATTGAAAACTGACGGTGTCACCATTTTTTTAACAACGCAATACATGGATGAAGCGGATAAGCTCTGTGACACGATAGCGATTATAGATATCGGAAAAATCATTGTGACGGGTACCCCAGAGGAGTTAAAAAGCACTGTTGGCGGCGACACGATAGTGTTCAGTTTTCTATCAGAGGAAACCGCTCACAGCGCTGAAGCTTTGTTGACTGAGAAAATTAAGGCAGAGAGAATTCAAACTATCAATAACGCAGTACATCTAACCATTAAGAATGGGGAAAGAATGATGCCTGACCTTCTGCGTTCGCTCGATTCAAAAAACTTCGATGCGCAAACCGTGACTTTGTCCAGGCCAAGTTTAGATGATGTCTTTCTAAAGTACACAGGTCGTTCACTTAGGGAGGATGTCACAACAAAATGAAAATACTGCACGACACGAAACTGATGTTTATTCGCAATATGCAACATACTCTTAGAAGTCCCGTTTTTGTTTTTGTAAGTATGTTCCAGCCTCTCATGTACTTGCTCTTATTTATGCCGATACTAAATAGTC
>CAZNTS010000004.1:0-4879 GCA_964576045.1 uncultured Nitrospiraceae bacterium
CACTAGCATCATCGCATATTGCCTGCTGCCGGTCAGCTCGGCGAGCATCTCTGTATGGCCCGGCCACGGGTATCCAGCCAGTTTCAGTGCTTCTTTAGAGATAGGTGCTGTGACCAGGGCATCCACCTTTTGCCGCAAGGCGAGATCCACGGCTTTCCTGATGTAGCCGATACAGGCCGCACCGTTTTCACTGTCTGCTTTCCCTTTTTCGAAGGCGCTCAGACAGCCCGGGTCTATACACCACAACACGCCTGGAGACGGGAGAGCTTCGCTTGTGTCATTTATCTTCTGTATCTTGAGAGAAACGGCCGAAGTGCGCAACGCCTCCGTGATTACAGACAGATCTCCTACGACTATTGGCAAGCAATAGTTGGACACTGGTCCGAGTGCCTTCACAGCCACTTCTGGACCGATGCCTCCCGGATCACCGATTGTTATTGCAAGCCGTTTCATGATATAAGCACGTCCTCTTAGAGATGTTGCTACCCCTCCCATGGCTATTTAATTATAATAATACTAAATGTAAATTTTGGGGTGCGATACGCATGTGTCGTGTCCTATGATCGCTCTCTCATTTACAGTCAAATGTGCAGGGGAGAAAAAATGGTCCAGAATTGTGATAACGCCGCTTCATGCTGGAAGCACATCATGTCCGATATTCCGAACAACAGAGGATTGCTAGTCGTCATTGAGAAGTTCGCGCGTGAAAACGCAGCTCCAGCTACCATTATATTCGGCACGTCTGGCTGGCGAGGCGAGATCGGCACTGACTACACATTCAATAATGTGCGTATTGTGACGAATGCTATTACCGGTATCTTCAAAGCTGAAGATCCGGCTGTGATGCAGGCTATGGGAGTGAGGGACTTTGAGGAGATAAAGAGGCGCGGCATTATCGTGGGACACGATAACAGGTTCCTCGGCATTGACTTTGCGAACGAAGTTATTGGGATCCTCCAGGGGGCAGGAATCAAAACCTGGTACGCGGGAGAAGCAACAACACCGGAATTTTCGGCTGGCATCGAGATGCAGGGTGCAGCCTGCTCCATAAATCTGACGCCCTCCCATAATCCGGCTAACTACGCCGGCTTCAAATTCAATCCTGCGGATGGAGGACCTGCGGGATCAGAGATAACGGAAGAGATAGAGAAGAGGGCCAACCTGATGATGGACAGCTCTATAGTTTTTCGAGCAATTAGGCCGCACAAGATCGTAAAGCTCGATCTGACCCCCCTTTATATAAGGTATATCTCAGAGAGAAAGACACTGGACCTGGAAAGCATCCGCAGTTTTCTCGCGAAAGGGGACTGTTTCATTTGTATCGATAACGTTCATGGCGCAACGAGGGGGCGCGTACAGGCAATACTTAAAGAAAATAAGAATATCAGATATCTGAGGACAGAAGATGACTACCTTTTCGGGGGCGTTGCTCCCGAACCTTCTGAGAAGAATATGCAGGGTGTGGAAAGCGTCCTGAAAGGGAGCGACGCGAAACTCAAATTGGGGGTCATCATGGACCCTGATGGCGACCGCATACGTTTCAGCGACGGCACAATGCAGATACCGATGAA
This sequence comes from uncultured Nitrospiraceae bacterium, assembly GCA_964576045.1. GTDB lineage: Bacteria > Nitrospirota > Thermodesulfovibrionia > Thermodesulfovibrionales > UBA9159 > CAZNTS01. Next base: position 1,572 of record CAZNTS010000004.1, read on the forward strand.
CTATTTCGGGGCAATGGCCTTCCATTTTCTCCACGTGCACAAGAACTTCCAGGGTGTCGTCGCAAAGTCAGTCGGCACAAGCAACCTTGTGAACGCCATTGCAGAGAGACTCGGTGTGTCCGTGAAAGAGACAAAGGTCGGTTTCAAGAACTTCAGGCCTTATCTCCTCAGATCATCGGCTGAAAAAGCGATTGTGGCCTTTGAGGAATCCGACGGCATATCCGGCTATAACCACACCCTCGAAAAGGACGCCCTTTTCGGCCTCCTCCTTGCGGTCGAGATGATGGCGGTCACCGGCAAAAACCTAAGCACTTACTTGAGGGAACTCATGGATGAATTCGGCCATTACTACCCTGACCGTTCAGGCATCTCCGTCGACCGCTCCCTCGTGGGAGAACCCCTCATACGGAAGCTGGCTGTAATCAGGGACCATTACAGAAAAGGGACGTCACTGATGATCGCGAATTCAGAAAGGACAGTGAAAGACGTAATCACCGTGGACGGAACGAAGCTCGTTTTCGATGACGGCTCCTGGCTTATGATCAGGCCGTCCGGCACAGAGCCAAAGGTGAGGTTCTACATAGAGGCCAGGACCGAAGAGGGCAAGAAGGCCGTTTTCGCAGCGGCGGAGGAAATGACCAACGAGGCGTTAGGAACGGCTTGAACAGTGCTCCTGAATTAAATGTTTTCTAGCTAAAACTAGTATCTCACTCACTTCCTTCCTTCCTTTAAATCCCCGCTTGGCAATCTTGATATCAAGGTGCCGAATATAGGGATTAGAATATCCCGATAGTTACCACTTCCCACTACAAACAAAAAAGCAATTGACAAATTTAAGGGACTCCGCTACGATTCCCCAATGAGCAGGCTGCCGGCGTCTCTGTCTGTATTCATCTTCATCGCAGCGTCTCTCCTTATGTCCGTACGGGTCGTGGCTGCCGAGATCTACCGTTATGTAGATGACAATGGCGTGACCTGCTTCGCCGACCGGCAAGAGGCCATACCCGCGAAATACAGGGGCAGGGCAGTGATTGTAGGCAAAGGGCCTGCTGATACTCGGGCCAAAGACAGCGTGGAAGCAGGTACGAAGCCGACAGTCAGTACACAAAAAAAGTCCCATCCTGTGGAGGACATAAAGGCCACGGTGCAAGCCCTTATCAAGAACCGATGGGTTCAGCTCTTTGCTTACTTTGTCGGTTTCATTGTTGCTTTTGTGCTGATCGGGAAAGTCAGCTCCCTTCTGAATCACAAGCAGGTCGGATCCGTTATTCGCATCCTTCTCGTTGTTGGGCTATTGACGTACCTTGTTTCGCTGCATACCCAGGAGATTGTCGGGCTCTTTGCCTCGCTGAAAGAGGAAGTGCTTGGTGTTACACATGAAGTCGATGAAAAAAATAAAGCGACAGAAGACCTCTTGAAAAATGCGCCCGGAAGCGAAAAGTACTGATTGCTCTTGGACGCCAGGCCTGTGATTACATCCTCTCTTGTCCCGTAAGTCTTATTCCTCTTCTTGATTATATTTCATGACAGTTGCGGGCATACAGCTCAATATTCGTGCAAGGGATGCAGGCGATAGATGCATAGGGGGTTGTCCAATATGAAGGGGCTACAGCTGTTTGCTCTGATGCTTGTCACCGCTATTGTCTCACGCCCGCAGCCCCATAGTATTTCAGGTTCTGACATCCAAGGGCATTCCCCAATTCACACGCTTTCTTGAAATCAGAGATCGCAAGTACAAATTGACCGATGCCACGGTACACATCTCCGCGATAACCGTAGCACAGGGAGAGTGTAGCCTTCACAGAGCTTGTGGCACCATTTTGGATCAGGACAATCGCACGGCTGTAGTCCTCTATTGCCCACTCAAGTCGACCCAGTTTGGCGAACGCAGCTCCGCGATTATAGAAAACATCTGGCTCAAATGGATTTAAAGCAATTGCCTCATCATAGTCCTGAACTGCCTTATCCATTTGACCTGCTTTCGAGAAAGCGATGCCTCGTGCCATATAGGCAAGAGGCACTCTTTCCGGCTCCTTCTCAATAACAAAATTCCATAAATCAATGCTGCTGTGCCAGATGCCTATTTGTTCATAGGTCAGGTATGCCAGCGAAACAACAGCTATGACGGCTATGGATACACTGACACCTTTGACAAACAGCCCCACTCCTTTTATAGCAGCCGCCCGCGTTGAAAGCCAGGCTGCCATTAAACCAATCAGGAAAAATGGACTGAGACTGGGCAAATAGGTATACCTGTCGGCCATTGCCTGGTCCCCAACTTTAACGAAACCAAGGACAGGAATAAGGGTCAAAACATAATAACACCAGACAGCTAACAGTAATTTATGTCTTTTTGCCATGAGCAGGCAAGCCGCAGTAATGACAGCAGCGAGGATAACTGCCGGGAGATGTTCCCACGAGAAAAGCGAAACATCTCTTGGGTATGGATATCGCGGGCTTAAACTTATTGGCAATATCATTTTCCAAAGATAAGAGATGAGCGCTTTAACAGCCACTATGACTCTCGTCCACAACGGTGCTCTTTCAATGGATGAGATGGCGCTTCCTGCCATCTGCGCCTGAATTGTCAGTGCCGATGAAGCCAGGCTCAACATAATAAACGGGCCTTTCGAGAGTAATGCCGACAAAAATGACTTCAGAGACACAATTCTTCTGAACGGATACCAGTCCAAAATCAGCAAAATGCCAGGAAGGGTAACAGCCATCGGCTTGCTTAACAGTGCAAGGACAAAAAAACCAAGGGAAAGCCAATACTGTTTATCCGGAAATAACAATCTTTTATTATCTCTTTCATTATCCATAAAACTGGAATACGTCATATACATAATGCTAAGCAGAAAGAATAGGACACACAATACATCTTTTCTTTCCGAAATCCACGCGACTGATTCCACATGCAAAGGATGAAGGCCGAACAAGACACCAGTTATCCCTCCCGTGATGAGCATTACCCTACGATCCGAAAAAGCCGACGTACGACTTTCTGTCGTATTCCTTTTCCATATATCCATCAATCTTATAACCAGGACAACCACAATAAAGGTATTGACTGAGTGAAGGATGACGCTGGTCAGATGATGCCCCAGGGGATCCAGCCCCCAGACAGCATAGTCCAGCGCATGAGATATCCAAGTAAGCGGGTGCCAATTGGACGCGTAGAAATCAAAAAATGCCCATCTGAAAAAAGCCAGATCAAATGAACGAATATGCGGATTCTCATAGACGTACAAATTATCATCCCAGCTAACAAAGTCATTTTGAAGGGATGAAAGATATGCCAAAAAAGA
>CAZNTS010000005.1:0-11978 GCA_964576045.1 uncultured Nitrospiraceae bacterium
TGAATCACGAGAACTCCCTGTTGCTCTTGGCACAGGGATGAATCGTTCCGCTTACTTTGTATTGAGAATTTGAAAGAAATTCTTTACTTCCTGCTTTCGCATACCCTACGCACTTGTCTCCGACAAGATAGCAATCTTCCAAAACCTTTCATATATCCTCCTGCACTTTGTGCGAGCATCGTAATCTAAGGGCTGCCCCGTAGAGGCCAAGGCCGTCTTTGGTCCTGTACGCTATCTACAGGCCTATCCGTTTCGTACCTCTCCCGTGATGCACGATTCGAAATATCTGCCAAGGAAGCCCTGATGACTGTGCCGAGAGCCGCTCCCACCGCACTACTGCGCCCCCTGCGAAAGCACCCCGAGTCTGGTATTCCGCACATGCGGCATCGGGCAACAATGCAAATATCGGCAAGATCACAACCGCTTCTTTCATAATCACCTCTTCAATTCTGTCTATATATAGCGAATGCACTGGCAAAAGTCAAATGACCCGTTTCGATGTGATTCGATGGAGCGCGTGCCCTGACGTCTTCCCGGAAACGCTTTAATGTATACTACTTCTGATGGTTGTCAGGAGAATAAACGCTAATATAGATGCTCTCCTCTCAAAGGAAAAAGGGACTGTGCACAAGGATCCGGGGGGCAAGGTCAACATCTGTCTTGTATATCCGAACACCTATCACATCGGCATGTCAAACCTTGGCTTCCAGGGCATCTACACCCTTCTGAACGAACGGCGGGATACAGTCTGCGAAAGGGCGTTTCTACCTGACGAAGAGGATATGAGCGAATACCTCAGAACGCGCGCTGAAGTCATATCGATGGAGTCTAAAAGACCTCTTCACAGGTTCGACATTATAGCCTTCTCGGTCTCTTTTGAGAACGATTATCCGAACATCCTTACGATACTCCAAATGTCGCGTATCCCGTGCAGGTCAAAGGATAGGAGAGAGTTTCATCCCCTTGTGGTAATGGGTGGCGTGTGCGCCTTTTTCAATCCTGAGCCGGTGGCTGATTTTTTTGATGTCTGCTTCGTGGGAGAGGCGGAGGAGATGCTCCCCGAGTTCATAAATGCCTACAGGGACTCATGGAGCAGGGAAGATCTTTACGGGAGAGCGAGGAAGATCAAGGGGCTCTATATGCCTGGATTTTATGAGATCAGTTACCTCGGAGACGGAAGGATATCAAAGAGAGTTGCTCTAGGCAATGCGCCCGAGGTGATAAAGAGAAGATTTGTAAGGGACATTGCTGAATACGGCTTCAGGCCGTCCATTGTCACAACGGAGACAGAGTTCTCCCGCATGTATCTAACGGAGGCGATGAGGGGCTGCCCGTGGAGCTGCAGGTTCTGCGTTGCCGGGTATGTCTATAAACCTGTAAGGAAGAAGGGCATCGACGTTATCCGGAAAGAGATAGGCAATGCCTCCTCAGGGAGCCTGAGGGTTGGCCTCATCGCACCCTCTCTCGCTGATTATCCCCACACCGCAGACGTGCTTTGCATGGATGGGGTCGATTTCTCGATAACCTCCCTCCGTGCGAGCCGGAAGAGCGCGGAACTGATTGGACTTCTAAAAGGGCATAGGAGTGTCTCTATAGCTCCTGAAGCTGGTACCGCGAGGCTCAGGAGAGTGATAGACAAAAGGATAACCGAGGAGGACATCTTGGAGACTGCCCGGCTCATACTTGCCGGAGGGATGGAAACGTTGAGGCTTTACTTTATGGTTGGTCTTCCGACAGAAAATGAAGAGGACATCCGGGGTATCGTTTCATTGGTCGAAAAGATTCGTGGGACTTCTCCAAGGGGAAATATTGTCATTACACTCAGCACTTTTGTTCCCAAACCTTTCACGCCGTTTCAGTGGCATCCGATGGAAAATGCTGAGGTGGTCAAAAACCGGCTCAAGATAGTAAAAAAAGGACTTGGAGCGCTGAAGAAGGTAAAGGTTTTTCATGATGTGCTTAAATACGCATACATGCAGGGACTTTTTTCAAGAGGCGACAGGAGGGTATCAACAGTGCTTGAAACCATGAATGGTTCGGGCGGATGGGAAGAGAGTTGTGTAAGCACGGGCTTGGATGCAGACTTCTACCTCTTCAGACGGATGGAGCTTCATGATATACTGCCATGGGATTTTATCGACAATGGCATTCGCAAAGAAAAGCTATGGGAAGAGTATCTGAAGGCGATTAAGACAGTGTGATGTGTCCGGACGCCTTTTGCTACTGCCATCATGACTATATGTGAGCATTCTGTATCGGGCAATTAACAATATATACGTGATTCACCTGACATGAGTTTGCTTATGGAAAACATAAGTAATGTCTTCAAAAGGGTCTCTTCTGCCGCCATGAGATCGGGGAGGAGTCCCGAAGAGGTGAAACTTATAGCGGTCACCAAGACCGTGGAAGTAATTCGCATAAGGGAGGCGATAGATGGCGGGCTGCGTATATTCGGCGAGAACCGTGTCCAGGAGTTCCAGAAGAAAATGACGGGTGATGTTTTACGTCCATTGAGTGAAAAGGTCGAATGGCATCTCATCGGCCATCTCCAGAGGAACAAGGCAAAATTCGCGGTTCGGCTCTTTGATCTCGTGCATACCGTCGATTCCTGCGAGCTTGCAAAAGAACTCAACAGCTGTGCGGAAAAGATGGGCAAGGTCCAGGAGGCGCTTGTCGAAGTGAAATTGTCTCACGAACAGTCGAAGCATGGAATCATGAAAAATGAACTCATAGAACTCCTGAAAGACGTAGTGGAAATGAGAAATCTGAATGTCCGCGGTCTGATGACAGTCCCTCCATTTGCCGAAAACCCAGAGAAGGCAAGGCCGTACTTCAGGGAGTTAAGAGTACTGAGGGACGAGGCCGCGTTGAAAGGTTTTTCATTGCCTGAACTTTCCATGGGTATGTCCAACGACTTTGAAGTTGCCATAGAGGAGGGGGCGACCATGGTGAGGATAGGACGTGCCATATTCGGAGAGAGGGAATAAACTCTGAGATTGATGTCCATCAGGCCCAGCAAAATCACATTGCAAGGGTTCTCAATATCCCCTCAAAACCCCGGGCTATTTTTGCGAGAATTTCTTCGAACATGAATTCACTATCTTTGCCAGTCTAGCGTCTGACAAGAGACATCCAACCCAGTTTGGTCTTGTCTCAGAAGAACAAGCCTGTCCGGAACAAGGCAAAACCTTTGTAAATTCCCATGACGACGTGTAAAATACTAAATAATTATTGTGAGGGCGCGTTCGGAATGATAGAGAAAAATACGTTTAAACGATATAGAATGGGACAGACTTCCAGGGAGGTTGAATGATCGGTTTTGTCGGAGGAGGCAACATGGCGGAGGCGCTTATAAAGGGAATGACTTCCCACGGTATGAGAGATATACTCGTTTCTGAGCCGAGGGAAGAGCGACGCAAACATCTTGAGGAATCATATGGCGTGATGACAACACAACTGAATAAACCGGTGGCATCCTCATGCAGCTTGATAATTTTAGCTGTGAAACCCCAGAACATGCCCGCAGTGCTTGACGAGATTGCCGAAGTGGTTACCGAAGAAAAGACCGTAGTTTCCATTGCAGCCGGAATAACGTTGCCATTTCTCCAGTCGAAACTGAAAACGAAGCGGCTGGTGAGGGTCATGCCTAACACGCCAGCCCTTGTCCAGGAGGGTATATCCGTCATATCCCTTTGTGAATGTTTTTCAAACAGCGAAATGAACATCATAAGGGAGATATTCATGTCTGTCGGCAGGGTCCTCACCTTACCTGAGAAATATATGGACGCTGTGACAGCATTGTCCGGAAGCGGACCTGGGTTCATAGCGTTGTTTCTTGAGACAATGAGAGATGCCGGCGTCGCAATGGGACTGAGTAGGGAGCATGCCGAGGAGCTTGCGGTTCAGACCTTCGTGGGTACGGCAAAACTCCTAGAAACAGGGATGCCCCCGGAAAAACTCAGGGAGATGGTTACCTCTCCTGGGGGGACAACAGCGGCTGGAGTTAAGACATTTCAGGAAAAAGACCTGGAAGGCGTGGTCGCAGCTGCACTCGGGGCAGCCATGAGGAGGGCCGAGGAGCTGGGGAGGAAAGAATAATGTTCGTCATAGCAAATCTCGTCCTTGCCGTTGCACAGGTCCTCGACCTGATCCTTTCGGTATACGTGTGGGTAGTGATCATCGCTGCGCTCTTGAGCTGGGTCAGTCCCGATCCTTACAACCCGGTCGTGAGGTTTCTCTCCTCCGTCACCGAGCCGGTTTTCAGGCCGATACGCAGACTCATTGGCTTAAGGTTGGGGCCCATCGATATTTCTCCGATGATTGTGATCTTTGCGATCATCTTCATTCGGAAGTTCGTGATAAGTTCGCTTATAGAGCTTGGATATAAATTAAAAGGAGGGGCATTATTATGAGAATCACGCCACTTGATATTCAGCAAAAGCAGTTCCCCATGAAGTTCAGGGGGTTTGATGTAGAGGAAGTGTACGCGTTCCTTGAGGTTGTGAGAGAGGAGATGGAGGATCTCCTAAGGGAGAATGCCTCGCTGAAAGAGCAGGTTCACCGCGCGGAGAATCAGATAAAGGATTACAAGGACATGGAGACGACTCTTCGAGAAACCCTCATGACTGCGCAGCAGATGGTAGAGGAATATAAGACAAATGCTCGGAAAGAAGCAGAACTCCTTATCAGAGAGGCTGAGATCAAGGCGGACAGCGTGATGAAAGAAGCCCAGGAAAAGGTAGTGAAGATACATGAGGACATCGTGGACCTTAAGGGTATTAGACGGCATTTTAAGGAGGAGTTGCAGAGGCTCATCGAAAGTCACATGCACATGATGGAGTTCGACAGGGAGCGCGAGGGGGAAGATGCAGGCGGGATTTCGTCGTGAGACCGGCTCCGCGTTACAGTGCCCTCAAGGGCGTCCAGGATATACTTCCTCCCGACGTTTCCATCTGGCAAAAAGTGGAATCGGTGTCAAGGGCGGTTTTTTCGCTGTACGGTTATCAGGAGATCAGATTCCCTGTAATTGAATCCACTGAGATTTTTACGAGAAGCATAGGCGAGGCAACTGACATTGTCGAAAAGGAAATGTATACATTTCCTGACAGGGCTGGAAGAAGTATAACCCTCAGGCCTGAAGGCACCGCCTCGATGGTGAGGGCGTATGTGGAACATCATCTTTACAATCTCCCAGTTCCCCAGAAATTTTTCTATTCGGGCCCAATGTTCAGGTATGAAAGACCGCAGAAGGGGAGGTTCAGGCAGTTCTACCAGACAGGGGTCGAGGCGTTCGGCGTTTCCGAACCGCTTATGGATGCGGAGATCGTTGCAATGCTGAGGATCCTCCTTGCGAGGCTGGGGCTGAAAGGCGTTAACTTTGAACTGAACTCCATTGGCTGTGAAAAGTGCAGGCCTGCTTACAGGAAGGCGCTGCAGGATTTCTTCTCGGGCAAATTTGATGAACTCTGCCCTGACTGTAAGAGGAGATATGAAGTCAACCCCCTCAGGATACTGGATTGCAAGGTCGAGCGTTGCATCGGATTGCGAAGCGGTGCTCCAAAGGTCACAGAGTTTCTCTGTGAGGACTGCCAGCGGCATTTCGAAAAAGTCCTTTCCGCCGTAGCCCGGCTCGACATTCCTTACATCATCAACCCCAATATGGTGAGAGGCCTTGATTATTATGCCGGGACCACTTTTGAGGTTACGAGTGAACATCTGGGCTCGCAGAAGGCAGTGGCAGCAGGGGGTAGATACGACAGGCTGGTGCAGGAGTTCGGTGGCCCTCCAACACCCGCAATCGGTTTTGCGATTGGTATGGAGAGGCTTACCGCCTTACTTAAGGAAAGTAGGGGGCTTGGCACGCCAGCCCCTGATGTGTATATCGCACCTCTGGGCGAAAGGGCAGCTTTTGAGAGTTTTATTCTAGCCGAGCGCCTTAGAGCGAAAGATTTGTGGGTTGAGACGGGATATGACGGCGCATCACTCAGGAGCCAGCTCCGGAAGGCGGACAGGCTTTCAGTCCACTATGTCCTTATTATAGGTGATGACGAGCTCTCAGCAGGCAAGATAAAATGGAAGAATCTCAAGGACGGCTCTCAGGGAGAGGCCGAGATGAGTGGTGTAATCGAATTCTTTTCTGCTCTTCTCACTGAAAAATAGCTTTTTACATCGCCGTAGAGTCTTCTCATCAAGATGAGGTTCGTAATGCACTGGCTATCAGGGATGGGCTCAGCCGACGACATCCAGCTTCCTCACTCTGAGAGTCACCCCCAGTTCGTCGGTTATCTTTCTGCATTGTTCCATGTCCACGCCTTCCATCTCGACCACTGTTGCCTGGACCTTGGGAATGTAGTCTTTTGAGGCCCGTATGAATGAAATGACTTCGCGGAATGCGTCTTTGAACGCAGGCGCACAGATCCTGTTGTATGTGGCCTCATCGTGGGCGTCGAGGCTTACTGAAACCGAGTCCACAATATTACATAGCTCTGGCAGTATGTTCCGCCTATGAATCAAGTTGCCGTGGCCGTTGGTGTTGATCCTAACGCGACCGCCTTTCTCTTTTATCCATGCGGCAACTTTCTTCACCGTATCGATTCTCAGGAGTGGTTCGCCGTATCCGCAGAACACGATCTCCCTGAACAGCATCGGGTCACCGATGGCGCGTATCAATTCTTCTTCCGTTGGTTCATCAGCTAGCCTCAGGTTGTGTCCTTTGACGTAATCTCCGTGGAACCTGACGCAAAATGAGCACTTGTTTGTGCACCTGTTTGTGATGTTCAGATAAAGGCTGTCCCTGATGGAATAAGCGATTTCGCCTCTTGAGGGCAATATGCCCACGCCGAAAAGCCTGCGTGCATTGAGGGTGGTGATTCTCACAATATCGTCTGTGCTCACTTCCCTCAGCTCTGCCAGCTTCCTCATGGTGTGGATGATATGTGAAGGCTCGTTTGTCTTTCCCCTAAGGGGTTCGGGGGCGAGGTAAGGTGCGTCCGTTTCGGCCAGCAGATAATCATCCGGTATCTTCTTCACTATCTCCGCGAGTGCTTTCGCGTTCCTGAAGGTGACAGGCCCGGCAAAGGAGACGTAAAGGCCCATCTCCATCACTTTCTCCGCCATGTCTATGTCTCCAGAGAAACAGTGAAGTACCCCTTTTGACGTTCCGGATTCCTTGAGAATGGCTAAGGTATCCTCTTTGGCTTTCCTGCTGTGGACCACGACCGGCAGGCCTTTCTCATTAGCTAGTGCAAGGTGTTTCCTGAAGACCTCCCTCTGAACTTCCCTCGGCGAATGGTCATAGTGGTAGTCGAGTCCGGTTTCCCCAACGGCAACAATCTTGGTCTCCCTGGTGCCCTTTCCGGCAAAAGAATCGACCCTCTTTTGTTCGTGTTTGACTAGTGGGACACGGAAGGAGGGCGAGGTCCATATTTTCAATTGTTTCAGCATGCTGTCGTTAAACGTTTTCGCGTCGTGGGGATGTAAACCGACGGCGACGTACGCGATATCATATTGTCCTGCGATAGCGATATTTGTTACATTGCTCTCAAAATCGGAGCCTATTGTGATGATGGCTTCTATACCGATATCCTTTGCCCGTCTAATGACGGCGTCCCTTTTTTCTTCTCCGGACACTCCCCGGGTATCTCCGTCCCCGGGGAACATATCGAGGTGGCAGTGAGTATCGATCATGCGCCGAATTTTTTCAGCCGTCCTGCATTTGCGAGGGCGAGAGGCAGAATATTCACTGCGTGGAAAATGCCGAGTTCTCCATTAGCGCATTCCCTCTCAGAGAAGGAAGCACACAATCCCCCGAGCACATAAGGGGAACTGATAAGAACAGGCACGGGATGCCAGCTGTGACCTTTCATAATTGCAGGGGTGGAATGATCTCCTGTGATGATAAGCACATCGGGGTTCAGAGAGAGTAACTGCGGCAGAAGCGAGTCGAATTCCTCTATGCGTGCTGCTTTCCCGCGAGAGTCGCCGTCCTCTCCGTAAGAATCTACCTTCTTTATGTGCAGAAAGAAAAAATCATAGTCAAGATAGTTTTGCTTCAGGAACAGTATCTCATCTTGAACGCTGCCCTCAAGCACCGGAGTCTCCATTCCAACAATTCTGGCGAGACCTCTGTACATCGGGTAGGTTGCGATAGCTAGGGCGTTCAAGCCGAATGCATCTTGGAAGGACGGCAGGTGTGGCATTCCTGAGAAGCCTCTCGTGAGAACATAGTTTGCCTTTCCCTCATTCTCCAGTATCTTGTGTGCAGACTCTATGAACATGTCGGCGATTTTGGCGACTCTTTCCGCTTCTTTAGTGAGAGGCACTGCCTTCAGCGGCGCCATGCCTTCCTTCTGAGGATCCGTGTCACGTATCATTGCCGCTTCTAGGGAAAGGGGTTCAGGGAACCTCATCACCACAGCGAATCTGTGTTCCATGCCGGCGGCAAATATGAGTTCTACGTTGTCGATCCCTGAAAGTTCTGCTCTGAGCCTCTCAGTGAGTTTTCTGCTCTGATCTGTCGGTATCCTTCCAGCCCTTCTGTCTGTGATAAGCCCGTCCTTGATCGTGGCGTAGTTGCATCGTAACGCGATATCGGTCCTTCGCACTTCCACGCCTAGGCCTAGGGCTTCGAGCACTCCTCTCCCTATGCGGTACTTTAGGGGATCGTATCCGAAAACGCCCAGATGGCCGGGGCCACTTCCTGGCGTAATTCCGTATGCAACAGGGATGTGCAAGCCGCAGGCAGAGCGATTCGCCAGCGCATCAAGATTAGGGATACACGCTATCTCGAGTTCGGTCCTGCCGTTTACCGGCAGACCGCCGAGACCGTCCAGCACAACAAAGACGATCTTTGAGTCGTTCCTCTGTATTAGAGGTTGTATAAGTTCCTGCATAGCGAAATTTAGTTTAAAACACGAGGACTTTTTTTTCAACAAAGTGAAAATGCCGTCTTCTTAAGTATGATTTCTGTTTCCTAAGTAACCATGATTCTGTTATTATTAAAATAAAAGTTTTGAACATGAAGGGAGCTTGGAAATGAGTGTGCTTGATTCCCTTGGGAATACACCACTTGTCAGACTCGACAGAATTAATCCAAATCCCAAGGTAAGACTGTACGCAAAACTTGAGGGGTCTAATCCAGGCGGCTCAGTAAAGGACAGGATCGCCTATTACATGATAAGGGACGCAGAGGAAGACGGCCGTCTCACACCCGGTCTCACTATTCTCGAACCCACCAGCGGAAACACCGGGATCGGGCTTGCGATGGTCGGGGCATCAAGAGGCTATAGTGTGAAGCTTGTGATGCCTGAGTGTGTCAGCCTCGAAAGGAGGAAGACTCTGGAGGCATTCGGTGCTGAGCTTGTTCTCAGCCCAGGGGATGAGGGTACGGACGGCGCAATCAGACTGGCGCATAAGCTTTACGAGGAAGACCACAAAAGTTATTTTATGCCGGACCAGTTTAATAACCATTCCAACATCAGGGCGCATTATGAGACCACTGGAAGGGAAGTCCTCGATCAGACCGGTCGGCAGGTGAGCCATTTTATTGCTGGCATGGGCACCACAGGGACACTGATGGGAACGAGCATGCGTCTCAAAGAGTATGACCGGGGGATCCAGATTATCGGCGTAGAGCCTAACCTCGGCCATCGCATTCAGGGGCTGAAGAACATGTCCGAATCCATAGTGCCCGGCATCTACGATCCTTCCAGATTAGATGAGAAACAGAACGTAGAAGATGATGATGCTTTCCGGACGACAAGGAGACTTGCTCTCGAAGAGGGTCTATTTGTGGGAATGAGCAGTGGCGCTGCGATGTGGGTGGCCTTACAAAAAACTGCCGAACTGAAAGGCGGGACTGTCGTGGTCGTGCTTCCCGACAGGGGGGATCGCTATCTGAGTACAGCCCTCTTTGCTTCGGTGTGCGCTCACTGCCCGCCGTAATATAGTGCCTAGTGGTTTTTCTTCCGGACGAACGCCTCGATGGACGACACTTGTCTTGGACTCAGGTTAAGGAACTTCGCGCCGCAGTGAAAGATCTCCTTTGAAATCTGCAACACCCTTGTTATCTCACAGTCAACCGTGATACTATCCGCGCCGGGGACGAAGAAGGCGCAGGTGATGAGATCATCTTTTGAAAGCGCCCTGTCAACCTCAAGAAGGATACCGGATTTGCTGATATTCACCGACGTGCAGAAGAACGCCTGGGATTTCAATTTGCCTTTTACGAAAACCTTGATAAGAACCCTCATGCCTGACCTTTTCGGAATATCAATGAGCTGGCTGACTTTTTCTAGTAACTGGGCTGGATCAAGGGGCCTTGTAACGAAGGAATTGGCCCCGCAGCGTGCACAGCGATCAAGGTCCGCCTTCTTGTTTTCACATAAGATGATCACCGAAACGCTTTTCAGTCCTTTGTCTCTTCTGATCTGGGAGCAGAGCTTGTCACCGCTCATCTCTGGCATGTTTAGGGCTGTCACAATGAGATTGACATTGTCTTTCTTGTGAACGGCGATTGCTTCTTCACCTGACGTCGCCGTCAGTATCTGCAGACCTCTGTTACTGAGGATACGCGTTTCTTGCTCAAGGAAAGGCTCAAGATGGTCGACGATAAGTACCTTTTTCACAAGTCTATTTTGGGAATGAGATGACTGCTTGTCAACCTTTTCTTCAAAATGCTTGACAGATGTCCTGGAAAGGAGTAGCCTTTAATTGGATAGTGAGACTACACAGGGTGGTGGTCTTGCCTTCGGGGTCCCGCTTCTTATGCGGTAATGCCGTTAAGTATCATAGTCGTGAGACGATTAGTCTCCAAGAGACAGCGGGCCGGGGGGAGCAAGCACCACCTTTTTTCGCTCTTGGAAGCTACTTTCCCGGTGTTTGTATCGTGTCTTCAAGATAGATCCCAGAGTATCTCGCAATTCCAACCGATGAACTGGACGGTGCAGGGCTCTATTACGCCCAGGCGTGAAATCAAAGGACGTGATGGCAGCGTGTATTCACCGGCAGTATTTGTTAAAATAAAAAATAATGTGGTATTTCGAACGGTAATTTTTTCATGACTGATGAACTCCCTGGCAGAGTAATTTTGGTCTCCTGAAGATGGCATGAATAAGAAAACAAAGGCAGCTAGGCAGGGACAAACGACAGGCCGGACGGCGGATACGCTGACGGATGTCGAAGCACGATATCGTATGATGTTTGAACATTCGCCCGACGGCATTCTCATAATCGATACCGAGGGCAATCTGATCGAGTTCAACGAGACGGCACATCTTCAGCTCGGCTATACTAGGGAGGAGTTTGCGAGCCTTTGCGTTGCAAATCTCGATCCCTGCCAAAGTCCTGAAGAGATAAGCGCCAGTTTCAAGGAGGCGGTGAATAAGGGGAAGATTGAGCTGGAGGTTAAGCACAGGACAAAAGGGGGCGAGATACGTGATGTCCAGGTCATCGCACAGCCCATGGTCTTGTCCGGCCGTACCGTTTTTCATGCCATATGGCGTGACATTACAGAGTCCAGAAGAGCTGAAGCTGCCCTGAGGGAAAGTGAAAATCTTCTTCAGACAATCATTGAGACAGAGCCGCAATGTGTGAAACTTATCTCTCGTGACGGAGAAATCCTCAGAATGAACCGTGCCGGACTTGCGATGATGGAGGCTGATTCTCAAGAGCAGGTTCTCGGGAAGTCGATCCATGAGTTTATTTCACCGGGAAGTCGGCAAGCCTTCGAAGCGCTTTCTAAGTGGGTTTTTTTGGGCGAGTCCGGGTCGATGGAATTTGAGATGGTGGGTCTAAAGGGCAGGCATCTATGGCTCGAGACCCACTCTGTTCCTCTTCGCAATGACGCAGGTGAAATCATAGCGGTCCTCGCCATCACCAGCGATGTCACTGAACGCAAGAAGCTTGAGGAACAGCTTAGGCAGGCGCAGAAAATGGAGGCAATCGGTCAGTTGGCAGGAGGGGTTGCCCATGATTTCAAC
>CAZNTS010000006.1:0-3578 GCA_964576045.1 uncultured Nitrospiraceae bacterium
CGCGTTCCTGTATTTTACGCATTCTCCATCCCTGGGTCATGTATAGTCTCGCCTGCTCATCAGAGTAATACGACCCTATCGGTTTTGTGGGTTCTAAGAAGGCAGGATCATCTTTCTCCACCACCACGTGCGTTACAAGGACCGAAATGGTCTTGTCCAAACCAATCTTCGCCAATTCGTTTTGTAGGCTTTCCGTCATCATGGCTCCGATGCCTCCCTGGCTGTCGGCAACACAAATATAGAGGGGCATGGGCGGAATATAATCCCTGGCACATTCGTTTCTCAAGAGGATATTGCCCACAATGGGGCCGTTCCCGTGGGTAATGACCATTGTCACTCCCTGAGAGATAAGGGCAGCGATCGGCTTCATACAAGCATCAGCATGCCTGAACTGTTCGTCAATGTACCCTCTCTCATCAGGAAGGATAAGTGCGTTCCCGCCAAGGGCAATAAGCACACTCTGTTCAGAGGGCATACTCTTTCAGAAAAGACCTGACCAACGAATCCAAGTCCAAATCAAAATCATAAGTTACCCTTACCACAGGCACGTCTATCTTCATGATCCTATTCAAGTCCACAGGGGTAGCCATGATCACAACGTCAGCCGGGACGCGCGAGATGGTCTCCTCAAGTTCTTTTATTTGGACTTCTGCATATCCCATCGCGGGAAGCACGGAACCTATATGAGAAAATCTCGCATATATTTTACCAATAGAGCCGACAGCATACGGCCTCGGATCAACAAATGATGCCGCGACACCCAATGACGACGATATGCCGGCGCCATAGGGCATTCCTCAGTGAGTAATGCTTGGCCCGTCTTCGATGACCAAAGCCCTTTTCCCTTTCACCAGACCGGGTCACTCAGCGTAAAAATGGACTGTGTTTCGAGAACCGCCGCTCTGGGATTCGTTTTCAAAATATTCTCTCTTATCGCCTTCAAGTCACTTTCCTTTGCCTCATTGGTTTTTGTGACGATTACAAGGTTTCCCCTTCTCAGATTCACCTCACCCGGATAGAAAAGTGTTTCTTGCCCAGGCCTCATAGCATCGACAAGCACTATCTCAAAATCAGGTCTTATGAAAGGGAAGTCATTGTTCCCTCTATCCCAAAGGATGACCCTAGAGTCCCTTTCAGCCTGGTCAAGCACTACCCTGTAATCTACGTCAGCATATACAGTAACACCTCTCTCCACAAGAGGCTCGAACTCCTCCCGCTCTTCTATAGTACATGCGCCTTCATCGATATCCCCCATAAAAGAGAATTTCCTTGCAGAGACCAAAGTACAGTATGCCATGGGATGTCTTATCACGGATGTCTTTACTCCGTTCTGCAGAAAAAGATGGGAGAGTTTTCTCGTGATGATTGACTTGCCGCAGCCGGTCCTGACTGCGCATACGGAGATGACATGAGCAGACGATTCAAGCATCGTGTCTTTCGGACCAAGGAGAACAAAGCTGGTACCTAAGGAAAGACAAAGAGAGGCTTTATGCATCACATATTCATGGGAAACGTCGCTGTATGCAAAGGCCACATACTTCACCGAATGCCTTGTGATCAGCGTTTCCAGTTCCGACTCAGTGCTTATCGGTATCCCTTCCGGATAAAGACTACCAGCAAGCTCCGGTGGATAGATCCTATTCTCAATAAAGGGAATCTGTGCGGCGGTGAATGCCACCACCTCAAAAGACGGATTATCACTGTACACCATGTTAAAATTATGAAAGTCCCTCCCAGCGGCACCCATGATAATTACTTTATCCCGTTTCAACCTTTACCCTCCCCCATGCCACAACTCTCTCTTCGCAATCATGCGAGATCATAGGCTGGCGTTTCAGGTGAGGAAGTCTCATGCGATACCCTGAAGTATCATCCGCAAACAACACGAACAGCCTCCTCCAGGATATCCAGCCCTTTCTCCATCTCCTCTCTGCTCACAATGAGGGGCGGCGCAAGCCTTATCACATTCTTGTCAACCCCGCACTCGATCAATATCAAGCCTTTCTCAAGGCAACAGTAAAAGACCTTTTTAAGCAGCTCCTTAAAGGGCGTTCCGTCATTTTGCACACACTCTATGCCTATCATCAGTCCAAGGCCCCTCACATCTCCGACGCAGGGAAATCTTTCTTTCATCCCGTTCAGCCTCTCCTGTGCATAGCAACCAACCTGTCTCTCATTTTCGAGAAGCCCCTCTTCTTCGATAATCTTGAGCGTGGCGATGGCAGCCGCGCACGATATAGGATTTCCACCGAAAGTGGTGCCGTGGGCACCTGGAGACCATCGCATCATTATCTCGCTTTTCGCTCCCACAGCGCTCAAAGGCATGCCCGAGGCTATCCCTTTCGCCATGGTCATGATATCAGGAACAACCTCAAAATGTTCCGAAGCAAACCAACGAGCCGTCCGCCCCATCCCTGACTGTACCTCATCAAGGACAAAAAGGATACCCCATCTATCGCAAAGGCTTCTCAGTCTCTTGAGAAATTCTACGGGCGGAATCACGTACCCTCCTTCACCAAGAACGGGTTCCATGACAATGCAAGCAACCTCCTCCGGATGAACCAAGTGTCTAAAAAGCCGTTCGAGATACTCGAAGCAATTCATACCACACGCATCAGGTTTCTGCCCGAAAAAAAAGCGGTAACAATAGGGATACGGAGAATGGTAGACAGACGGGACAAACGGCTGGTATTCCCTGCGGTATCGAATGCTGGATGTAGTGAGCGTCATTGCGCCAAAAGTCCTCCCATGAAAACAGCTTGTGAATGCAACAATGCCCTGCCTCCTTGAATAGAAGCGGGCCAGCTTGAGCGCACCTTCAACCGCTTCAGCACCGGAGTTGCTGAAGACAAACATGTCGATTCCCTGTGGCGTAACTTCTCTAAGCATCACAGGAAGTACGACCAGCGGTTCATGATAGAAGATACACCCGGAGTGGATTAGGGCATCTGCCTGCCTTTTTATCGCTTCCATTACGAGAGGATGGTTGTGACCGACATTTGTTGTCGCAAGGCCCGAAGTGAAATCGATATAGCGGCGTCCGGTTCCGTCTTCCACATGGATTCCCCGGGCCGACTTAACCAGAATATCCGCATGAATGCTCAGAGCCGGGGTCAGGACCTCTTTTGCGCTTCTTATGAGGTCATCCTTCATAAAACTTCCTCGCGAACTCCGTCAAACTTGCGCCTCCCTGCCATGCATGCTGCTACAGTAAAATTGTATCAGGAACGTCCAGAATCTCAATAGTATGTACTGTTTGACAAAATCTCCCCCCTTTAGTAGTTTATATTCGTCAATGATGGAAATTATCCGCATACCGAGAATAATGCAGGACGTTGCCAGTACCCACAGGATGCACGGCCGCTCGGTAGGTTTTGTGCCGACCATGGGCGCCCTCCATGAGGGGCATCTCAGCCTCATGAGAATGTGCAAGGAAGAGAACGACATTGTAGTGGTGAGCATATATGTGAATCCAACCCAGTTCGGTCCGTCAGAGGACCTCTCAAGGTATCCTAGAGACATTGAAGGTGATAGGGAGAAACTCGAGAAAGAGAATGTTGACATTCTCTTTCTCCCCG
>CAZNTS010000007.1:0-3856 GCA_964576045.1 uncultured Nitrospiraceae bacterium
GAAGTACCTATCGAAACCGCATCGGTCTTGGAGCCCCTTGGTAATGCAGTCCACGCGGCGTTTGCTGCGGATATAGCCGGGACCGACCTTAGCATCTTCGGCTGCGGACCAGTAGGACTTTGTGCCGCAGCCCTGGCAACCGTTTCTGGCGCATTATCCGTTACCGCCGTGGACATCAATGATTACAGACTAGAGTTAGCGAAGAGGATGGGGGCATCCAAAACAATAAACTCCAGACAACTCGACCCAGTGGAAGAGATACACAAAGACACCGAGGGCCGCGGAGCAGGAGTAGTACTCGAAATGTCAGGAAACGAGGATGCCATTCGGCAAGCATTTCGAGCCGTAAGAAACGGTGGCACGGTAATTCTGTTCGGTCTCCCTTCTGGAGACGTACGGCTTAACGTCGGCGACGCTCTAATCTTCAAAGAAGCCCATGTGCGCGGCATCGTGGGACGAGAAATCTTCAAGACTTGGTACAAACTTGAAGCCATACTCAAGTCAGGCAAACTAGATCTGCAACCATTGATAACCCACCGCATGTCGCTCAACCAAATCGACACCGCTATGAAATTGGTCGCGTCGGGCGAATGCGGAAAGATCGTGCTGGCCCCTTGAAGCCGGAAACGTTTATCTTGGGCACTCCGGAACCTCGCGTCATTCGACGCATCAACAAGATGGTTAGGCCAATTGGCAACTAGGATGAGAAAGACCCGGCACCGAAGAGGTTCACGAACGTGCGGATGGGGGACCTCAGGCCAGCACAGGGGCAGCGGGATGCGAGGTGGCAGCGGACAGTCTGGAAGGTACCGACACAAGCGGTCGAGTCTCATCAGATCCGGCGAATTTGCGCATATGCACTACAAAGGGAAGAAGGGCTTTATTCCGATCTCAGCGACCAAACAAAAGGGCCGTACCCTTAATCTCTCTCAGCTTTCAGGTCTCGTTGAACGAATGGTTGGAGAGAAGAAGGCAGAGTTAGTTGGCGACAGGGTGCTCATAGACCTGAATGGGCTTGGATTTAGAAAACTCTTAGGCGCGGGATCAATATCGCGACCGGTTCAAGTCAAGGTGCAGAAGTGTTCCGAAGGCGCCGCGAAGAAATTGAAAGACGCTGGCGGGGAGCTACTCAGTCCCGCCCCGGCCAAGTGACATTGAATGGTTCGATTCATTGAACTCTTCAAGCCACTTGCCCGATTCTTTCCGGACATTAAGGCGCCTGACCGAAAAGTTGCGTTCAACGAGAAGATATTCTGGACGGCGATCGCTCTCATAATCTACTTTGTTATGGCCCAGACCCCACTATACGGGATTGGAAACGCCGGGCTCAACGACCCGCTTGGGTCCCTGAGGGTCATTTTCGCGTCAAACCGCGGAACCTTGATGGAGCTTGGCATTGGCCCCATCGTGACGGCTGGGCTTATACTGCAAGTGTTGGCCGGGTCAAAGATGGTGAACATCGACATGACCAACCCGGAAGACCGCTCCTTGTTCACCAGCGCAAGCAAGATTCTTTCGGTGGTCATGACCGTCTTCGAAGCTTCGGCCTACATACTCGGCGGAACATACGGCTCCATACCGGTAACCACGGAGATCGTGATTATGCTCCAGCTCGTCGGGTCAGGATTAATCGTACTTCTTCTCGACGAACTCCTTCAGAAGGGATGGGGTCTTGGAAGCGGAATCAGCCTATTCATTGCGGCCGGTGTTGCATCCACGATTTGGTGGGACTCAATGGCACCAATGGGCCCTATGACGGATGGAAAGTACCTAGGCGCAGTAATCGCTTTTGTCCAAGGCCTCGGCAGAGGGCAGGGCTTCAATAGTCTTCTTGCCCGTCAAGGTGGGCTTCCGGATATGGTCGCGTTCCTCACCACGCTCGGCGTCTTTGGAATCATAATCTACTTCAACGGAATGCGCGTCGAAATTCCGGTCTCCTACGCGAAATACCGGGGTTTCCGCGGGAAGTTCCCGTTGAAATTATTTTACGTGTCTAACAGTCCCGTCATCTTCGCGGCCGCCCTCTTCGGCAACATCTACTTCATCTCCCAACTGCTCTGGCAGAAATACAACAATCTGAACGCGAACTTTTGGCTAAACCTGATTGGAACGTTCAGGATACAAGGCAACCAATACCAACCCTCAGGCGGGCTGGTTTACTACGTGGTTCCCCCACAGAGCCTCTCGATCACTCTCGCCGATCCTCTTAGGGCATTGGTTTACGCCGTGCTGCTGGTCATTGGTTGCGTCTTCTTCGCCGTTACTTGGGTCGAGGTCGGCGGCTTGGATTCACGCACAGTCGCCAGACAACTCCTTGATTCTGGGATGCAAATTGAGGGCTTTAGGCGATCCGAAGTGCCGATAAGACAAATGCTGGATCGGTACATCCCCACAGTCACAATTCTCGGCGGAATATTGATCGGCGTAATAGCGGCCGGCGCTGACTTCTTGGGCGCGTTCGGGTCGGGAACCGGCATACTGCTTACGGTCGGAATTATTGAGCAGTACTATCAAATCTTCGTTCAGGAGAGGATCACGGAGCTCTACCCCGCCGCACGGGGATTCCTGGGTGAATGATCCCTGTCGAGGACCGTCATCGTTACTGGCATTCCAGGAGTCGGGAAGACTACGGTGCTGAGCGAACTTCAGGATCTTGCGAAACAGAACAGGGTAAACCTTAGCGTTTTGAATTTCGGCACGATCATGAACGAGATCCTGCGAGAGCTTGGGAAACAAATGAATCGGGATGATATGAGAGAACAAGACTTGGAAACGCAGAGGAAGGCGCAGGAGCTCGCAGCCAACGAGATCTCCAACAGAGCTGGGCAGGGAATTGTCGTGGTGGACACGCACATGTTCGTCAAGACAGGAGTTGGGATGTGGGCAGGGCTTCCTCAAACCGTACTTCAGAAGCTAAGCCCCAGGTTACTCGTACTCATTGAGGCCCACCCCGACCAAATCTCAGGCAGGCGCCGCAGTGACACAGACAGAAAAAGAGAGGAGGTTCTCGCCCAAGAAATCGAATTCGACCTTGCATGGTCGCGCGCCACGGCGGCGGCGTCGGCAGTGTCGACGGGCGCCCCTGTTAAGGTTATAAGAAATGACGCCGGTACCCAAAAGCAGGCAGCCAAGGAACTGTTCGAGGTAATACGCAAACTCGCAGGAGCATAGCTATGAATCCATTAAGCAAAGCGTTCATACTGACAATTGGCCTTCTAATCTTTGCGACGGTCTTATTGACCTGCACACCGATCTCCGCCACGTCATACGCCCCCATCCAGCCTTCTAGCGCGATTCATGTCCTACAGGTAACCGTGACGAACAGCACAACAACTACTACCACTAACGCAACCGTGCCCTTCGGGCTCGGCTTCATTACCACTCCAATCGTGGCGTGGGTGAAAGCGGCCCTCACGCCCCTAATCGGGAACCCACCACAGATACCCTCCTCCACGCTCCTTACCATAGGAGTAGCGACGGTTATGGCTCTGATTTCATCCACGGCGGCGAAGCTCCTTGTCGACTACGATATGGTTCGGTCGACTATGAAAGAAGTGCAGGCTTGGCAAAAGGATCTAAACGCCGCCAAGAAAGCCAAGGACGAACAGACCGTTTCGAAACTGATGAAGAAGAGCCAGGGCATGATGAAGCAGCAATCTCGCGCTAGCATGGAACAGATGAAGGTAACCGCTGTTACTTTTGTGCCGTTTCTAATAATTTGGTACTTGCTAAATGCGGTTATGGGCCATCAGCCGGTCGCTTACGCCCCGTTTCCGCTTCCGTTGATGGGTACGACGCTGACGTTCTTCTACTGGTATCTTCTCTGCTCATTCTCCGTCAACCTACCCTTAATGAG
>CAZNTS010000008.1:0-9735 GCA_964576045.1 uncultured Nitrospiraceae bacterium
GGCGAACAGACTCTTAAGAGAAGCTCATGAAGTGGAAGATGCTGGCGCCTTTGCCCTTATTCTAGAAGCGATTCCCATGAGCTTGACGAAAAGGATTACAGAAGAAATCTCTATTCCCACCATCGGCATTGGAGCAGGCCAATACTGTACAGGCCAGATCCTAGTGTTACACGATGTTATCGGGTTGTTCGAACGTTTCACCCCCCATTTCGTAAAGAGATATGCTAATTTAAAGGAGGATGTCTTAAAGGCCCTCAGGACGTATAAAGAAGAAGTCGAGAAGGGGGTCTTTCCCTCGGAAGAACAGAGCTTCAAATAGAAGGCATAGTCATATCTTGCCCCCTCCACGATAGGGAGCGCTTAATACCAGATAGCGATCCTCGTATCAAACGTTGCAACACCATCGCCCTTTGTGACAAAATGCTCTTTGCCAACCGCCCCTAGAAAATCTGTTTGGAGATTCCGCCTCTATGAACTGACTCGTGCGTTGTGATGCATGCTCGAGTAATGTATATATCTGACAACTTTTAAAGAATCCTGCACATCCCGCGGTGTTCTTTTTCAATTTGTGCTTCACACCAATGGCATATCCCACCAAAAGCAAAAAGGCCTGGCAATCTAATTGCCAGGCCCTTCTCAGTCTTCCGAAACTCTCTTAATAGATTCCGATATGCGGCTTCGCGGCCTTTTCGATCTCGCGGCGTGCTGCCATGTCCATAAGGACTTTCTCAGTAGCGAATTTGCCCGGCTCATACTTCCTGAGTTTCAGAGTTGCTCTCGCCTTGTCGATATAGTCAAGGGCAAGCGCGAGAATCTTCTCCGGATCCGGCTCGAAATGGAGCGCACCCTTAAACCTCTCGAACCAGACCTCGGTCATGATGCGGGTGACTTCCTTGGAAGCTTCAACAGGCGATTCACCGCCAAATATCACGGGTACTCCAGAAGCGGCGAAGTACATGCCTATTGCGATTGCCTTCTCGGACATCCATTCGGGGGCAATACCCACGGCAGGCATGCCACCGATTTCATCGGAGAGACCTCCCTCTTCAGCCATAGCGCTCGCGATAGTGAGAATTCTCGAGTTGTCTACACAGGCCCCAAGATGCAGAATCGGCGGGACTCCGATGGCCTCGCACACTTCTCTCAATCCAGGCCCAGCGTTCTCCAATGCCATCTCAGGAGTAAGATAGCCCGATGTACCGCAGGCTGCCGAACCGCAGCCCGTCGAGACGATAAGCACGTCTCGCTTTATCAGTTCCGTAGCAAGGAACCTGTGGATACCTGTAGAAGGGACTCTCGGGTTATCGCATCCGGCAAGCCCCACAACCCCCCGGACCCTGCCTGCCATGATCGCATCATTCAGAGGCCTGAAAGACCCTCTCCATTTTCCACCCTGCATATACTCGATGTATTCATGTGAGAAACCAACAACGGCCGGGAACTCCTCAGTCACATGGCTTCCTGTTTTCTTCCGGTTCGGGAAGTTATCGATTGCGATCTTCAAAACCTCCTTTGCGATTTCCTTCGCATGGTGCTCATCGAATTCAATATGCATAGCGCCGGGTATTTTAGCCTTCGGATTTGTTGTGATAACCTTCGTATGAAACTTCTTAGACAGCTCTACAATAGCTGGCATAATGCACTGCACGTCAACGGAGATCGCATCTACTAGTCCTGACATGATGCCGAGTTCCTGATTAGTAAACCCACCGGCTGAAGCTATTCCGTGTCTCATAAGGACTTCGTTGGCCGTACAGCACATCCCGCCGAGATTTATCCCTTTAGCGCCCTTCGATTTCGCATATGCGATCATCTCGGGATCGGAGGACACTTCTACCATCATTTCCGCAAAAAGAGGTTCATGACCGTGAACAATAAAGTTAACTTCATCCTCTTTGAAAATACCGAGGCTCATTCTGCCTTTCTGCGGGCTAGGTGTTCCAAAAAGGATATCGGTGATATCAGTTGAAATCATGCAGCCTCCCCACCCATCGGCAAGAGATGTCCTCAGACCCTGAAGCAGGAGATGGTCAGGATCGTGGTCGACGCCAATCGCTGTACGGTGCATTGTCTCGACCACCTCACGGTCGATACCCCTTGGCACGATACCCCATTTTCTCCAGCGTTCCTGAGTCTTCTTAGGCGCCCTCTTAACGAAGTTCAGTTCACCACCGTGTTGTCTTCCAAAATCCTTCAGGAGCGTCGTCGCCACATCCCGAGCAACGTCCAGCACAGGCCTTCCTTCAAATTCTACATCTAGGATGCCTGCGACCTTATAGAGTTTTCTAACATCGGTAATCTTGAAGTCTTTGGTTTCTCCATTGGCGACGGCAAGAAGCGTTTCAGCCATGCCGCGGGAATGATCAGAATGCGCTGCGGTTCCTGCAGCGCACATGCGAAGAAGATTCCGCGCGGCCACCGTTGCCAGCGAAGCACCGCAAACACCGGTAATTTCTTCTTCCGCATTCTTTCCGACAAGCCTGCACGGCCCCATATGGCAGTGCTTGCAACACGCCCCGACATGTCCAATGGGGCAGGGCTTCATCTTCTGGGCACGCTCAAAACACGTGTCAATTTTATGTTCAATGCCCCATTCGTGCACCTTCTCGGACGACGGGTTTGCACTTTTCATCTTTGCTTCCTTTTTTGCCTCTTCACTCATGTTTGCCTCCGCGTTATTGTGATACGCTACGCAAAGCGTAACGTGTCGGTTTCTTATATCATCGGGTCCATTCCCAGTGCTGGATGTCCAACATTGGTGAGGTACTCAAGCAGTTTCTCCGAATCCTCGCAGATTGTCTCGTCAGCGACCTTGTCGAGAAGGTCCGGAACTCCCGCCCCCTCGGCGCTCTTCTTAAAGTCCTCCGCAATCCGCTCCTTCAATGACTTCGGCATCCAGACGATTCGCTTGATACCGCCGTCACCGAAGAGGAACTTCTTGCTGGATATGAAGTTCACGCCAACACCCATAAATCCAGGTGTCTGTGCACCTCCGCCAACTGTGCCGGCAAGGGTCGAGAACTTCATGCCGATAGGGGTCATGCCGGTATGCCCTCGATGCACGATCATTACGCCATTTGCCTCGGGGATTATCGCGATTATGCATTCGAAGCACCCGCACGAGGTCATAGGGTTTTCCATGATGGTGTAAAGGTTGAGTGTCTCAACTGCACCGCCTGTGGCCTTCTTGAGGTATTCGTCAGCGCCTGTGTAACGCCCGTACCGCGCATCGAGACATTCACCTTTCGCAATAGGCTGGTTCCCGCCGGTCGGGTCGATCTCATAGGCAGCCTTCCCATCAAGCCAGTTATATGCACCGCAGAGACCAAGTCTTTCAGGGGTTATCACGCAGACATGACTCGGAGCGAAGGACTGACAGAGCAAGCAAGAATAGAAAGTGTCCACTGCCTCGTCCGTAAGGCTTCCGAGTCTGTGGTCACGCTCCTTATAGGCTGCCCGCGCCTCATCGAGATGTTTCTTTACGTCCTGCTCATCGACAAAGAGGGTCACTTGTACCTTGTCCACAATCGACCGGAAGCGGTGATGCGTCATTGTCGCATTCAGGACGCCAATGTGCTCAAGCATGAACCCCTCCTTCTTCGCGTTGTTGCTGATCCTTATCCAATTGATGTCACGCTGCCCCATATGCCAGACGCCCTGGGCTTCGTTAATGTTGGAGTGTATCTTTCTTTCAAGAACGGACTCGAAGTCCTTCTGCATTTTCCTGCCGGCAACCTCGATCAGCAATCCCAATGGAAGCTGGCCGCCTTTTTCATATCTTTCCTGCCATTTATCGCCGATAACGATAACTTTGTTGTCCTCGATCTCCTCCATCTCTCTCATCCTGACCCACTCGAACGCTGGAGTTCTCTGTCCGCCGAATTCGATGAACGTGTCTTCCTTTCTAATCCTCTCCCCCTCGAACGCAGGCCCAAAGGCCACAGGGATCGGCGGTTTCTCAACAGTGATCTTCAGGCCTCTCATCTCGATGGCCTTCTGGACAATTTTACTATGATCAAGCTCCTTGTCTACTTCTTCATAGGTACACACTCCGGTTGGATGGATGACTGGGATATCGGTGTCTCCGATTGCGGGAAAGCCCATATTGATCGCACCAGCTCCGGTGGTCCACTTGATGTCATCCAACGGGCCAAGAACGATCGCAAAGGCAAAGACCCTGTCCTTCTGGTATTTCAGATGCCCCTTGAAGTCTGCCGGTTTCTTTCCGCCAAAGATTAGCGACGCCCTGATCGCCCAGTCCAGGGCATAGAGGGTGTGTTCCGTGTCAGGACCAAGAGGAACAATTCTCGAATCCCATCCGAGCTCAACGCCCTTCCTCAGGAGCTGCCTAGTGACACAATCGCCATTTGACTGCCCGGAAAGAAAGGTCAAAATATTCTTCTCCTGAAGCTCCCTCACAATATTCACCGCTATGTCATCCGTTGGAGCTGCGCCGATGATAGCAGCAAATCCAGGCATCGTACCGTCGACTAGCTGGATACCAAGGTTTCTCTGAATGGTGTCGGATATGAAACCGTTATACACATATCCTGTTTCCTTGTCCTTGCATGGCTCGAGCCCATAGATGTATCTGATCGCAAGTATTATCTCCTCGGCGAACAGCGTTGCCATGCCGGAGTCGAGGGCCTCACCTAGATAAGGTTTCCAGATATGCTCCTCCGGCTCATCATGCAGAAGATCCTTTGCAAACCCAAGGGCGACCTTCATGTCCCCAAGAGTCTTGACCGCAAACGCGGTCATTGCATAAATCATCGGTAGATGGAAAGCGGTATCAGGGAATTCAAATGACAGATCCTTACCTTTCTCGGCAATCGCTTTGTCAAGCATTTCTTCTGCCCGGGCGACAAGTGTTTTAGCGCCTCTTATGGCTGCAGATGCTATTAATTTGGACATCCTGACCTCCTGGTGTTTGGATAGTTTATTTTATACAATATATATTGTATAAATCAATTTAATCATACTTTCCTCTAAGGTCACACTCCCGAAAAACACTGATTTATCCCCGTGATTTCAGGAACGCCGGAAGCCCGTTCGCTTCCCTAGGACCCACCGTGACTTTCCATCCTGCAAGCTTCTCCTCTATGGCGCCGCTCAGTATAGCCACATACCCTGGGATGATCAGTTCCTTGTTCTTCACCTCGTTCTCTACTCCACTTTCCTGGATGAACTGGGCAATTTTGGAGGCTGTAAACTTGCCCGCAGCCCATGCGGTCAGAACAGAAAGCCCTTCGCTGTCCATTACAGCCAGCCTGCATGGAACCTTGCTATTTTCGACCTCGCCCGACACTATGAAATAGGTGAGTGAGAAGTTCGTGGTGATCATCAGAGGAGATTCAGCTGTGGGCTCTCCGATCTTGTATATCTTCTGCTCCACCTGCATCGGCACCTGAGGGTCCGTATAGATATTCTGTCTCGCAGTGAAGAGCGCAAGGTTCTTCCATTTCTCGATCTTGCTAAGAACCACGATCGACGAGTACTTTGCGATGCCGAGAGTCGCTACAAGCATCTCAAGCATGCTGTCATCCCTTTGGGCAAAAGAAATTACGGGAAATCCCAAAGGTTTAAAATTTTTCCTGATCGCGGCCCTTCTTATGAGGGTGTTGTTCTCAATGATTTCCTTTGCGGACCTCGCGCCCGAATCTATAACCATATCTTCAACACCTGCAGCCTTTATCTTTTCAGTAAGGGAAGACAATGCATCAAGCCCCTTTGCGATC
Organism: uncultured Nitrospiraceae bacterium; assembly: GCA_964576045.1. Classification (GTDB taxonomy): domain Bacteria; phylum Nitrospirota; class Thermodesulfovibrionia; order Thermodesulfovibrionales; family UBA9159; genus CAZNTS01. Next base: position 5,739 of record CAZNTS010000008.1, read on the forward strand.
ACACCAAGGGCCACCCTATGGGTCTTGGCAATGCCCGCCAAGGCATCCGCATTACTTTCATCAGCACCATAAAGTATCGGCTTCTTGTCAGCCACGATCTTGACTGCAGCCTCCGCCGCTGCCGGGTTACCGGACGAAAGGATCAGTGGCACATCAGGGGCCTTGGCTGCCACGGTTCTTACAGCATTTTCAAATCGTACCGGGTCATTGGACGCATTGCCGATGAATATCGCATCAATCCTCAGTTTTTGACCCACCCTGTCAATCTCGGAATGCACCACGTCGGTGGCGATCTTTTCCAGTTCGTCGTCGCTCATCGTGTCCTTCACTTCCACCGCAATTACGCATGGATTCACGAACTTCTTCTCATGCCTGAAGAGAACGGTTTCTTCTCCCATCTTCACAGCCTTTGCACCGGTACCAAAACTGATGGGCCGCACAGGAGGGGCGGATGCCTCACCAAGCACTCTCTTCGCCTCCTCGGATACATCCGGACACGAATCGAGTGATGCCTGTCTCTGAGCAAGCTTCATCGCGAAGGCGAGACACGTGGGGTGCCCGCATTTCTTGCAATTGGTCTTCGGAAGTAACTTAAATATCTCAACGCCCGTCAAAGCCATTTCTCTGTCCTCCCTTACATTAACTCATCGATAAAGTCTTCCACTGCCCTAACCGCTTCGGGATGTCTCATGATGAGGAGCTCCGCTCCTGCGACCATCAATGAGCCTGCGGTAACAGTCTCCCACGCAATACCCCTCTCCCTGAGAGGACCCCACTGTGGAAGGTCTGACTCAGCCGCCTGTGTCTCTTTCACCTTCCACACATACATCCCCACATCTCCGACCATAGGAGGCTGCATGGTCGCATCGTTCTGAGTCAATGCAGCAAGCCTGATCCTTTCCATCACTGAATATGTGTATTCAAGCCCGTATCCAAGCGCAGAGCACATGGGATCTGTAATCAGCCTCTCCTTGTCAAAGCCCATCTGGGTGATGAGAATGTTCAGCTGCTTAGACAGGTTTATATCAAGCTCCGACATTGCAATGAGCTTGTGATTGTTTGCCATAGCGGCAGCGGCTATGGTTTTGTAATTCGCTTCCTGGGCTTTGCCGATAACGCAATTCTTACCCTTCGCAGCCTCTGACACAGCCACCAGCACAGCGGAGTCCTTCTCCGCATGGTTACTGCCAAGGATGATCAGCGGCACCTGAATTGATGCGAGGAGGTCCCTCACCAACTTCGCCGCATCTTCGGGGGAACGGTTTTCCCTGTCAGGATGGGTGCCCAGGAGCCTGAAGGCAATGGCCTTGGCATTTAACACGTCCTGGCAGTGTTTGGCCCATTTTACGGCATCCCCAGAAACACCTTCGTACTCTTTCTTTACCATCTCAGGCCAGTCATCAGGTGGAATGTCCTGAATCTCATACGCGATCACCGGTCTGTTTGGAGCATTTCCTTCAAAGGAATGGAAGGAAAGGACATTTTCCCCACCAAACATCGCGGTCTTGTCCGATCCTATGCCAATCTGAAAAACCTTACCCGGATACGTTTCCTTTGGCGCAACGAAAGCCATCTTTCTTACCTCCATTCATTAAGTGACAAATGGGAGTAACGAGCAATGTAAGGGCATGCATCTGCTCATCACCGCAACTCGTTACTGTTCTTTTTTCACAGTTCCAAATATGAATGGGCATAAAGCGTCCTGCCCATTATTACGTCAAGCGTTTTGCTTATCTCTGACATTTTTTTGGCATCAGAGAGTAGTTTGCCTGCCAAGACATCAGCCACCAGAGCTTTATCATCCACAGCCTCCGCCATCTCATGAGCATCTGCAATGGCAGCACTAAGACCGGCGTCAGCCAACAATAAGAAATAATATTTGTTCAGGATTGGCCTGAGCGTCTTTGGGCACCCATTGGATATGTTGCTAAGACCGACAACTGTTTTCATGGGAGGATCGTTCATCTCCTGGAACATGCTAATCGCTTTAATGACATGGCGCGCGTGGTCCTGCGACGTCGCTATTTGCAATACAAGAGGGTCGAGAAAGAGGTCTTCAAGCGGAACACCATATTCCATTGCCCTCCCCATGATTTCCGCGGCAATGGCACTCCGTTCTTCCGCGTCCGCCGGAAGGCCGCCCTTCCCTACCGTGAGGCCTATAACTTGAGATTTGTACTTTGCTCCGAGTTCGAGTATAGGGAACCTTTCAGGATCATTTGAGGTAGAATTAATGAGAGACCTACCCCATTCATCGTTATGCACCTTGAGTCCAGCTTCAATAGCCTTGAAATTCGTCGTGTCCAGGCATACAGGCAGGGGAACGACCGCCTGTATCGTTGTGACCATCCACTGCATCAGGTCCTCGCCTCCGTCTTCAGCAGGACCGATGTTGGCATCGATCATGCCCGCCCCTTCTTTCCATTGCCTTATAGCTATCTCCTGGATGGGTCCTTTGTCCTTCTTCATCATCGCTTCCCTGACTCGTTTTGCGATAATACTTAGTTTTTCTCCTATGATAAGCATATCCCGGAGACTCCTTTCTTCTTTTCTCTATTTCTTGCTGACGAGGTTAGGCTATAAAAATAACATATATATTATTGACTAATTTATTTTTAAAAATTATGAGACTATAAATAATTGTAATAATTTTTGTCAAGGTTTATTGGAAAATTTTTAAGAATCTAAATTTAGGAGTTAACGATATTTTGTAATTGAAATTTTGCAATGGCCGCTTGAAAACATTATTGTCGCGGCCGATACGGATGGCCTCTTTCCGTCATTTCAAGATGATAGTTGTGACAATATTCGTCAGCGCCTCCGCTACGACGTCCAGAATAATTCTAATTCCTCCTTTAATATCAAAGAACTTCAGCAGACGCGTTTCTGGCACAAAATCTGCTTTTTACAGAACAAGAACTTTTTTTGAGGAGGAGGTGATTAAAAAGTGAGTGATTCCGGTGATATTCTCAATGAGTCTCAAGGGGACTTAGAGAATTCCATGGCCATTAGACCGGATCCGACGCTTAAGGGAAAGAAAGAGGACACTGATAATCCAATGTGGTTATCATCATCTTCCGGACCGATGGACTGGTTCTATACTGACTGAATTATGACCGTGGAAAATCACCATTTATGGTATGTTTGGGCAAACAAGGCAGGCATAGCCTGCAGAAAAAACTAAGAAGGAGGAACACATGTTTCAGGTAATTCAGAAGATGAAAGAGAGAAAAGAAAGAGGCTTCACCCTTATCGAGCTGCTGATCGTCGTTGCGATCATCGGCATCCTGGCAGCTATCGCAATCCCGGCCTATCTCGGTGCGCAGGAAAAGGCCAGGAAATCCAATTCGATTAAGGCGGCGGAATCTGCTGAACCGGATCTGCAGCACTGGCTTAACTCGGCTCTGAAGGGCGCGGATTCATCCTCAGCTGGCGCGGCGTTGATTGAAGTCGACACGAACTGGAACGGCTCGGTGGAATCCACTGATCTGAACAACTTCGCACTCTTATCGCTGGGCAAAGACGCTGCCACTGCGGTTACAACCGCGTATGTTACTGCCAGGGAATCCAAGACTTCCATGAATGGCATAGAACAGTCCCCGTGGGCAGGCATGGGTGGTCTGGCGGCTCCCACGAACCTCTTTGTTGTTGGGACTTTGACTGGATGCCCGAACCCTCCAAAGGCGGATCAGACCGGGCAAATTAGCCTTTCACCTACGACCTCTACTACAATAGCAATCCTTGCTACCGATAACGGCGTCGGCGGCAATGGCTCGAACCCAAGCGAACTTCAGTGCAAAGTTGTATCATCAGAATAATTAACTTTAGTTAATTGAAGATAGTGGAGAAAACATTTTCTCCACTATCTTCATGCTTTAACAGGCTGTAAAAAATCCTTGAAAAGACATGCTATTAAAAGTAAAATTAGACTAATTATGAAAAACCGGGGTTTCACATTGATTGAACTCCTTATTGTGATCGCTATTATTGGGATACT
>CAZNTS010000009.1:0-5129 GCA_964576045.1 uncultured Nitrospiraceae bacterium
ATCATCGTCTGCATCTATATACCGGTATTTTTCTCTCAGGTAGTTGGCAAGCAAATCCGCTGTATCAAGAGAAGACCCAAATGGCTCGAGCCGTGTCGTGCGCTCAATCACTGACCCATCTTGCTCTATATAGATAGGTACATGATAGGTATCATTCATGCAGACCCGGATTTTCTCCTCACCGCTCAATTCATACGGCATACAAGCTTTCTTATCATCAAATAGTTTTTCCTTCACCAGTTGTGTGCCGGGCCTTAGATTTATAAGCCCGACGATGCTATTCCAGTTTCCGAATTCTCCTATCCGGTACAGGTTACCCTGACTCACTTTGATTATCAGCTTTTTGTTTTTATTAATAAAATAATAAACCGCTTCACCCTTGTCTTTTTCCCCGAGAATAACAATTCCGTTGCTGTATATTTTTACAAAATTATCCCGTGTCACTGAAAGGCTGAAAGTTATTCCCTGCTTGCCGTAGTAAGTCCCTTCCATATATATGTCATGAGGTAAAACAGGAGATGCCATTGACGGCTCAGCTCTCACCATACCGGCATGAAAAAATATCCATGACAGAAAAAAAAGAAACATTGCTATAGTCGATCTTTTCATAGAATCTGGAACGAACACTCTACTATTTATTGAGTATTTTCACACAGACATCAAGAAAGACCCGCTGACCAAAAAGATTATGCAAGAAAAGTTACTCCCTCACTGCTTTCGCATAATCGAAATAAGTTACTGACTTGCCAGTGGAATCGGTCACCGTTGACGTGGACAGGCTGATAGAATACCGGGATTTACCGCTGTCAACCTTGGCTTTAGAATTAAGTACAGCAGTAGGCAGATAAAACGTCAGGCCAGGCGCAGCGGAAGACTGAACAAGCCTATTTGTTGAAACGGCAGTGACCGTCACTGAACTGCTCTTATACGCCTCGTACAGCACTCGACCGTCTGAGTCCGGCAGGCTCAGGCCCATCAAATTAGCTATAGTTGGGGCTACATCGATATTGCCCGAAGGCGTGTCAATATCACCAGACTTGAAGTCAGGACCATAAGCAATAAGCGTACTGTGCACATCGATAGGACTAAAGGAGCCGTGCATACCACGGTAAATCTGCATGCTCTCGTACTCTATGCCTTTAACCCCTTGGATGAAAGCATTCTCATCGAAATTGTAACTGACGATGATGTCAGGGTTTCTTCCAGCAGTGTTCTCCAGGTGAACTGTGCTCATTGGCATGGTCCCTGCAAGGCTGCCGTATATATCATCGACGAAAATTGCTCCGAACTCCTCCCTTTGCTGTAAAAAGGTGACAATTTTACGGACGGTAACCTTGTCCTTCGAAGGCACGTAAAGATAATCGCTTCCTCCGTTTGCAGCGATTACCACAGAACCGGAAGGCAAGCCGGTTGGGGGGATTTTGAATCCCCTTGTTGTGTACTTTTTTCCAATGGTGCCTGTGACAGATCCGTCTATATCGGTTTTGTCAGGGTAGACACGAGTGCCGTCAGCCATTATTCCTGATAACACGGGATCATAGGAATAATCATTCCCATCATAAACATTTGTCACAATCTCATTATCAAATAGAAGTTGAGCAAGCCTGACGTCCCCCGAAACAGAATATCCATTGGAACTGTCCTTATCTGCCGTCGCGCCGTTGGCAATAGCTCTCAAGGGAAAAAAGTTGAGGTCGCCTGATACATTGCTGTGGCCGTGGTCGGAAACGATAACGATGTCGGTATTGTCGATCTGATCGAGCAGTCGAACCATGAGTTGCCCTATCATTTCGTCCATACTTACGAGCGCAGCCCTATAAGCCTGCGTCCCAACACCGTAAAGGTGCTGGGTGGTATCAGGGTCCCTAAACCAGATGACCGATATATCCGGTTTTTTATTAGGCAGGATGTACTGCAAATATACCTTCATCATATAACTGTTAGACAAAGTATTTGGAGAGGCAGTGCCGATTGTGGGGTCTGACGTGACGTTGTCAGATAGTTTTTTCGAAGGTGGCCTGCTTGTTGGATCACTATTTGAAGACGACAATGTTATGTCCGGCCACATGATTGCTGTATTTTTCGGCAGGGAGTATCCTGCCTGTTGAAGCTCCCGGGCAAAGGACTCCGGGAACACTGTGTTTTCGTCTATGCCGTACCCTTTGCGATCGAGGTCGAACATAAAGGCCGCCCCGCTTTTCCCGACAATAGCCGTCGTCATCCCCTTATCCTGTGCGTTCTGAAGTAGCCTTTTAACCAAAAACAACTGATTTCCATAAAATGTATTAAGTGTTGTCAAGATGTTCCAGTCCTCAGTGAAGACTGGTTGATTATAATCTACAGCCTTTCCATTGACACCGTACCCGGACGGCCCGGGAGCATACACCGTGTTGCCATAAAAGCCGACCTTATCGGGAAAACTGCCTGTGTTCAGAGAGGAAGAATTAATCATTGTGAATGTCGGATACGTTGAATGGTGCTTCTTAAAAAAGACTCCTTTTCGGCTCAGGTTCCAGAGGTTAGGAGTACTTGAAGGACTTACACTGTCCGGTCTCAATCCATCCCATACGAATACGATCACCCTGCGTTTGGAGGAATCAGGTGCATCACCCGCCGTGACGGTCCCGCAAAAGGCGAGACAGGAAAGCGCTGCAAATATAACAACTGCTACTTTGCTAGTTCCTGCCATTTGGAAAAACTTTCCCCTCCCACAGTATCATCAGTGTCCTTTTTCGCCAACTTACATTTCTGGCCCATTATTGAACTGTCATGCTTTCCGCAAGATTGGCATTAAGGTTAACTTTATAAGCATATAGTAAAAAATGGATTGTTACAAAGAGATGACAATTCTGTTAAATCATAATGATCAACATCATGCAAAAGCATGGGTGATTTCAATAAATCCCTGAACCGTTTCCGCTTATGACGCGCCTCACGATGTTCAGAGGCCTTTCTTAAGAACCACCTGCCACATTGTCGGGCCCAAGTCGAAATTATATGGGCTGAATGGAAGATTGAGGAAGTAATCCCATGATTATCACTATCAGATAAATTTCCTGAGTGTTGGCCTGTCATTGTCAAAACTCTTTCAAAGGCCGGGCTGATATTGCCCAGCTGGTTAACATTGAGCATCGACTCAGTCATGGTTCGGAGGGAAAAGGACAATTAGCTCCATCCCAAAACATGCATGGAGATTTCTTTCTGTACTTCGCACTGTTGTTTTTTGCACAGGGGGAGTTCTCCCCAAAGACTAAAAGCCAAAAGTTACAGTCCTCCATCTAGAGTGGTCAAGTAGTTAGAAGCAATTTTCACTACTGCTGTTTTTACCGGCATTATGACTCTCCCGGAATGTCCAAACAAACATGGCAATCTTTATCTGTCAGGATCAGCCATCAATCATTACCACGCAGCACATCATCGCGACTGCCCAGACGATATCCGAGAGCACCAACTGGAACTCGCATGTGGAATCAAAAAAAAGGTCCACCTGAGGCGGGAACTCTTCATCTTCCAGCCAGAGGATCAATGATATCGGAACCCGCGGTAGGGGATAGAAGCGAACATAGGCGTCTCCAGTTCCATTTACTACCTCCGCACCATACTCCTGACCCTTGCGGATAAAACCCTCCTTATCCTTGGCGAATTTTTGTGCAATCACGCTCACCGGAAGAACGTGCGTGCCTGCCGAAAATCTATGCCCCCCTTTGACGTCTACTGGCCGTATCAGCCTTCCGGTGGGGGGGATGTCCCTGGCGTGTGACATATAGTAGAGCACCGCAAGCTTGAAGAAATCCTTGAGTTTTCCTAGGAAAAACGACCCGCACTCAGAGGGGCAGGAGATGAGCATCTCACACGGGTTTACATAAAAATCAATGCCGAAGGAACGGAGCAGATAAGCCCCAGCTCTTTCATCGAAGACTGCCTTTGTCCGTCCACAAACTTCCGCCCGGGAAAGGCCGCAAAGAGAGGCCCAGGCCCTTTCCTCTCCATGTTCGATTTTAATAGGAATAAGATCCATTTTTTTCTTACGTTAGTATAGTATAAACTCTTGACAACCTTCCTGTTCCATACTACAAATTATTGAGTGTGTCTTTGATTAGGGGAAGATCAATCCGAAACGTTTATAATTTACAAAAGAGAAATGGGAACACGGCTAATACGCCGCGCTCCCATTTTTGCGCAACAACAGCCACTAACAGCGTTCCATCCCAATAGGCAATAAATCAACCCCATTGGCAATGTAACTGCCTGAACTGCCTTCCTCAAAATAGGATATTGTAACCTGATCACCTATCTTAAGGTCATTCCAGTATTCACCCATATTGCACTTAGTCACAACTGCATCTTGGGCCACTTGAAAGTTACGTTCATCATTGGGGCCTGCCTGCACAGTCAAAAACCTGTGTTCATTGTCAAACCCTACAATTTTCCCTGTATACGTGAATGGTGTAGCTCCGCTAGCAGAATACGCAGAAGCCTGATAAGCAAACGCCATTAGAAAAAGCGCTGCCACTACCATCACTAAACCTATTTTTATATTTATTTTGCTAAACATACTTTATACCACCTTTCTACTCCATTTCTGCTGCCGACGGTAAAACTTTATGTTTTAACGTCCTTAATCTCATAATATTTAATCTTGCATAGATTAGCAACTTTTAAACTGCCTCTCTTGAGATTAATAATGGACCTGATATTCTTCTGAACTTAAGGAAGATGTTTTTTCGTTGAAATTCAGCAATTTCTTCCATGAATCTCCTTATTACGCCAAAATATATGTCCATAGCGAAGATTAACTGTGTAAGGATGATTCGAGAAATGTCACTTAGACATGGCGGTGGTCAGCTACTGATTCCAAAATAATAGGGCCTTCATTTTTTCCGGTAAATGCAGCAAGGAGATCAAATTGCCGCAGGCAGCGACCCCACACCTCCGCACATGAGACAGGCGTGATATAATTGTGCATAGTAAAACCATCATCCAACACAATAAATGAAGGGCATAAAAAAGATATGTCCACTTTTTTCGGACAATCTTATAGCCAAGGTAGCAGGTCAGAAGGAGTAATGGGCTAACCCTAAACAATGGAAAATGGAACGCGATGGATAAACTGATGCCGTCCATCTTTT
>CAZNTS010000010.1:0-5247 GCA_964576045.1 uncultured Nitrospiraceae bacterium
GCCTTCCTGGATGAGATCGGGGAAGCTCAGCCCCTTCCCGATGTACCTCTTTGCAATGCTTATCACAAGCCTGAGATTCGCCTCGATCATAGCACCCTTAGCATCAGATATCTCCTCTTTACCTTCATAAAAAGCCCTTATGACCTTCTTCATGTCTGGATATGCGATACCAACAAAGCGTTCACAATCGACGACCTCGTCCTGGCAATCACGGTATCTCTTTATGAGAGCATCCGTGCTCTTCAAAGATACCTTCCCGGTCGTCCCACGAGAACCACGCGCTTTGACCGATCTGGCAGACCCCATATCGTGTCCGAAGGCATTAAGCCGCCTACCCATGGATACCATCTTCCGCTGGGCGTCCTCAATCCTTTGTATAGTCTTCTCCAGTTGCTCAGAAAAAGCATGCACGACGTCCTCCCTGAGCCTGAGACTCGTCACCTTGGCAAATATCTTGTCCCTGTTGCCGTCTAACAGTTTTGCGTACCGTGCTGATTCGGCATCGCTGCGAGTCTTTCTGTTCATATTTCTGGTGGCTCCCCGGGCTTTCATAACCGAACCCTTACCCTTCTTGGGCTCAGCACATTTCCCATTGGTCTCCGTCCGCCTTGCACGGTGTGCACGGTCCTTCAACTTCTCAAGCTCTCTTTCATAAAATCTAAGTTTACGGTAGATCCGTTTTATCTCTTCCGTGATTGAGACCAGTCTTTCCCCCTCACTCGCAAGTGACTCCTCCGACTCCTCTTCATTCTGGACAATCTCTGCGAGAGGCGCCTCCCCCTTTTTTGCCAGCTCGCCAAGAGCGATAAGTTTCTCGACCGTAAAAGGAAGAGAAAAAATCGCGCGCGTCATCTTGCCTCTGCCATTCTCTATTCTTTTCGCTAACTCGATCTCTCCTTCCTTAGTGAGCAGAGGAATGGTGCCCATCTCTTTGAGGTACATCTTCACAGGCTCATATTCGCCCTCAACTAGAGATATTTTCTGCCCTTCCGGCAAAGCATCTTCGTACGGTTCCTCAGCGCTACTGTGGAAGATCCTCTCAGTCTCTTCCGATTCTTCCCTAAGGAATTCCAGATCTTCCCTCTCGTCCTGCTCCCCAAAATAATTGAACCCTTCTATCACCTTGCCTCCTTCATGAGTCTCTGTCTTTCCCGCAATAAAACGTACAATGACTCCTGGTCACCCCTCTTTTCAGCCTGTTTGATCCTTTCATGAATCTCTCTCTGGCGCTCACATGATTCTCTCTCGCATATAATTCTGAGGCAGTCCTCTATATTCCTGTCCACCGTTTCACGATCGAAGCCGGGATCAAAGGTGACCCTTGCAACAAGGTCTCTTTCTTCATTCCCAAAAGACGAAACTATTGTATCAAGGGTATTTATCTCCCCACCTTTTCCAAGTTTCTCGAATATGCTCCTCACGGTCATGTTCTTGAACTGATCAGTTTTCAATGATTGCAATATATAGGCCAACTTCTCCGGAAATGAGATAACTGCACTCAATATAAGAAGTTCCTCGTCATAACAGGGTATCCGTTGCTGGGGAAAACGCTGGTTTTTCAACCTCTCACCATGTTTTTTCCCCATCCTCTTCATTTCTTCCCTCAACACTGTTTCTCTGACACCCGTCTTTTCAGAGAGCTCCCTGATAAGTTCTTCCTTCATGATCATGTCAGCAGATGAGGAAACGGTGGCGAGGGCCTCCCGTACGGCCACAGTCCTGTCATCTGAAGAACCGCTCACAATAAAATCGATCGGTGATTTTGCCCTCCCCATAAGTTCGCTGAATTTTGCAGCGCCCTTTCTTCTAAGGAAGCTGTCTGGATCATCATTGGGAGGCAAAAGGAGTATCTTTGCGGAAAACCCCTGTTCAAATAGGATGGGCAGGGACCTTTTTGCTGCTGACTTTCCGGCTTCATCACTGTCAAATACCAGCAGCGCCTTCTTTGTAAACCTTCCCAATCTCCTTAAATGGCCTGTGGTCAACGCTGTGCCGAGCGGAGCAACAGTATTACTGAACCCGTATTGATGACAAATGATCACATCAAAATATCCTTCGACTATAATGACATGCCCCTTCTTCCTGATGCCTTCTCTGGCCATGTTGAGGCCATAAAGGGTCTCTCCTTTCCTGAAAAGAGAGGTATCCGGAGAGTTGAGGTATTTTGGCTGAGAATCGTCCATTACCCGGCCTCCAAAGGCGATGACCCCTCCCTGGACGTCCGAGATGGGAAACATTATTCTGTCTCTAAAGGTATCGTAAACACCTTTTTCACCTGAGGAGACGAGACCTGACTGAAGGATGGCGGGTCTTGAAAACCCCTTCTCTTGCAGATAATTAGAAAGGCGATGCCAGTCCTTGAGGGCATAGCCGAGCGAAAATGCCCGGATCGTCTTTTCAGTGAGCCCTCTCTCCAGGAGGTACGACGAAGAGGTTCTGGACCCTTCAAGGTTCCCGCAATAAAACCCGACCGCAGTTTGGTGGATCGCGAGGAGAGTTTCTCTAAGTCTATCACTGTCCCCTCCAGCAGATCGATACTCCCTAATAACGATACCGGCCTTCTTTGCCAAATGTTTGAGGGTCTCGGGAAAAGAGAGGTTCTCATACTGCATTACAAAGCCTACCAAGTCCCCGCCGGCACCACACCCAAAGCAGTGGAATATCTGTTTTTCCTGGCTCACCATGAAAGACGGAGTTTTCTCCGAATGGAAAGGACAGAGGCCTTTGTAGTTCTGGCCAGCCTTTTTCAGTTCGACATATTCGGATATGACATCCACGATATCGAACCTTGCCTTCAGTTCTTCAAGAAGCTTATCATCCTTCATAAGAAGATTGTAACCGAGACCTGTAATTGGTAACGAGAATCCGAATGCTGGAGCCTTGCGTTTTAACTTGTGGCCTGTTCCTTGCGAATCGTCACTGTTCTAATCTGCTGAATCGCCTGAACCCCGAACACTCATAAAATTTAAATAAGCTTCCCGTGGATCTCACAAGTTCATCAAGGAGGAGGTTCATCCCAAGATTATCGCTGGAGATATGGCCCGCAATCACCACATTGAGATGATTTTTTTCCGCTTCCTTGCGGTGATCCTCGCTTAGGTGCATGGCAACAATCGTATTGACCCCGCTGGATGCCATGCTCACAAAAATCTCCTTTGAACCCTCCGTGCCGCCTGTCATATCGACAAAGATCCTGCCGGCCTTCCTTGCGCCAGAGCCGAGGAGGATCTTTGGCCCTACGCCATTCCGGCCCCCCTCTTTATACTCAGGAATCGCCCTGAGAATGTCCATAACATCACCCACGGTGTACGGCTCTTTTTCGTCGAAAGTTCTCTGGAGATATGTGACGACCATGTTATCGGAAGGTGTGTGAAGGCAGAGGAAAGGCACCCCGAGAAGTCTTGCAGCGTCCACCGCTCTTGCGTGGTTAGCCGGCATCAGCTTTCTCTCGACTTCTCTCATCCTGCCGTCCATCAAGTCCTCTGCGGTGCTGATCGGCACGCCGAATCTGTGGAGGATGTCTGACTGTATGTGCATGACGTCATAAAGGTTTGCGTATGCCCTGCCGCCAGGATGATGAGAGAGTATCAGGTCTACCTCTTTTCCCTTTTCCCTGAGCCTCTCGCAGAGCAGAACCTCACCGACCTCTATGTCGATGCCGACAAGGATATTTCCGATGTTCTCCTCGCCGGTGCCGTTAAGTATCCTCGAGTCGGAATAAGGGTTTTTCAGAGTTTCAAGATCGAAGAACTCCCGTTCTTCTTCTCTAAGGAGTTCAAAATCCTTCTTCCTTGCCTCCAGATCCTTCTTAACGATCCCTTTTCCCCTCGGGTCATTCTCTCTCCCGATGGCAATGGCAGTATCATAAAACTCTTTAAGCTTCATTATGAGCAGACGCCACCCTGGCCTCCAACAACTCCTTTACACGCTGGTTCACATACTTGCCGTCAGCGACACCCCTCACTCTGGGCATGAGAACGCGCATCACCTTGCCCATATCCTGTGCAGTTTTTGCGGATGCTTCATTTATGGCCTCAATAATGATCCTGTCGAGATCGTCGCTCTTCAGCTGCTCAGGGAGATAGGTCTGAATAATAGCAATCTCCTGGTCTTCGCCATGCACAAGATCCATTCGCCCTGCCTTTGCGAACTGTTCAACGGATTCCCGCCTTTGTTTCACCATAGAGGAAAGAACCGCAATGATCTCGTCGTCCGTAAGGTCCCCGCCTTTTTCTATCTGCCTATTCTTGACAGCAGCCTTTACCATTCTCAAGACAGAGATCTTGGCACGTTCCGACGCCTTCATTGCCTTCTTAAGGTCGTCGTCAAATCGCGTGATCAAGGACATCCTATCTCACAAAGGTCCTGACTTTCTTGAGAGCCTTCTTACGAGCAGCAAGCGCCTTTTTTTTCTTCTTCACGCTTGGTTTCTCGTAATGCTCCCTCTTCTTTATCTCCGAGAGTATTCCTTCTCTTTCACATTGTTTCTTGAACTTCCTAAGCGCGTTCTCGAAGGAATCACTCTCCCGTACCCTGACAGAGGGCATTCATATACCCCCTCCTCTCTATTTATGATTTTCTCTTATATCTTCCCGCACTGCAGGAGGTGAAATACTTTAGCAATTACCAATAAATCATGTCAAGAACAAACTTGCCAAGAAATAAAGATTTTCTCGCAAGCACATTCTCAGAGTCGCATGAATTTTCAGGATATTTTCAGGAGCAACATCCATATATCCCTCATCTGCCCGTCCCCGGGAAAAGTCGCTCCAGGCAGACTAATCTTCCTCACAAATGATAGCCTCCACAGGGCAGTTCTCTTCTGCGGCCTCACAACAGCCTACGTATTCACATGCGTCAGAGTCAATGACCTCGGCTTTGCCTATCACCTCATTGAGGTGAAATACTGACGGACATATTTCCTGACAAGTCCCGCAGCCTATGCACTTGTCTGCATCGATCGAAACCCTCATTCAGCTTCCTCGATAATCGCCGCTGCAAGAAGCGGAAACATTATCTCGTGATGACCAGTGAGGGCGTACGATCTGCCCTGTGCGAGGGTCGGCCTCCGGAGGACATTCTCTCTGGGCCGGTAGTGCTGGATGAAATCCATGTTAACCGTGGTGATATCCTCCACCCTGTTTCCCAGGTTCCTGGCTACAGTCAAAGCCTTAAGAAAGACCTCGGGCATGATCACCGCTGAACCGAGATTAACGTATACGCCTCCCTCAAGGTCCGAAATCACAG
>CAZNTS010000011.1:0-7126 GCA_964576045.1 uncultured Nitrospiraceae bacterium
TAAATGATCGAGGTCCATCAGACCGTCGTAACGTCATGGCCGGTCTACTTTGTTTCTCTATTGCATGCACAATATGGTCAGCATTTTCGAAAAAGTCAATTGGCTTATTTTATGCGTATCACTCAAAAGACGAGTTTATCTCGCGAAACAGCACAGTCTGTCAGGCTGAATGAGCACAGGGGGAAAATGTGAGCACAAGAGGTTTTATTTTATGTAAAGCGTTATTGAGTCTTGCTGTGGCATTGTGCTTAAGTAGCTGCGGAATATTAGGTAGTCAGCAAACAGTCATTTCTATCGCTGTGACGCCAACAAATCCGAACATAATGGTTGGAGGTATCCAGCAACTTACGGCAATAGGCACCAATTCTGACGGCACAACACAGGACATTACGACGCAGGTCACTTGGAACTCAGCGGTAACGACAATCGCAACAATTGGCTCAAATGGGCTTGCAACCGGTGTGGCCGTTGGCACCACGCCCATTTATGCCAGTTTAGGCAGTGTTCTCGGTAACACTAATCTTTCAGTGGTTGCCTCTACGCCTACATTCACAGTTGGCACAAGTCCCTTGGGTATAGCCATAGACAACTCCGGTAACGCTTGGGTGGCAAATTCAGGCAACAACAATATCACAGAATTAAGCCCTACTGGGGTTGCGCTGGGTACGTTCGGCGTTGGTGCCAGTCCAGTCGCCATTGCTATAGACGCATCGCGCAACATTTGGGTGGTAAATAAAGGTGGCAATAACATCACAGAACTGAGCTCTAGTGAAACAGTGTTAGGAACGTTTACCGTCGGTACCGAGCCAGTTGGTATTGCAATAGCTCCTTCAAATAATATTTGGGTAATCAACGAAGGAAGCAACAATGTCACAGAATTAAGCCCTACTGGGGTTGCGCTGGGTACGTTCGGCGTTGGTGTCAGTCCAGTCGCCGTTGCTATAGACACAGCCGGTAATGTCTGGGTAGTAAACTCAGGCAACAACAATGTCACAGAATTAAGCTCTGCTGGAGCTGTATTGGGCACCTTCGGCGTTGGCAATAATCCAGCTGCAGTTGCTACAGATGCGGCTGGTAATGTCTGGGTGGCAAACTCAGGTGATAACAATCTCACAGAATTAAGTTCCGCTGGATCGGTGTTAGGAACCTTCGCTGTTGGTTCTAATCCAGTAAGCGTTGCAATAGACGCGTCTGGAAACGTGTGGTCAGTAAATGAAGGAACTGACAATGTCACTGTCTGGACAGGAGTTGCGCAATAGGGCTACCGTCAGGCGATAGAATTCTTAAAGGATAATCTCTGCGAAGGCTTAACCTAAATTATTTTTATAAGTATGACAAGAGAAAAATATGAGACCCGTCTTGGAGCTTTGGTATGTATTGATTCTGCAAAAAAAACCAAAGGAAAGCGACGTATACAAGACATTCCGGGCTACGAGTCGCAGGAACGATTTTCGCAATGCTTTACGTTGGACATGTTCTGCGACTCTCACGTCAAGCACATATTGTATTCCGTGACTATATGTTTCATTATTGAAATTGAGGTGTCACCCAGCCTATTTCGTAAGGACGAAGGCCGCGTCAGTTGTGGTTTCGCATACCGGTTGACTTGGAGGGGAAAGCCGCACAAGACATCAGCTCGAAGAATGTTTAATTCCAAGAGGATTAGAGACCATTGACCATTTATAGCACATCTATTGGTAGGAGGAAGAAGATTTAATTTTAAATCTGTCGCGTCGAAATGCGGATTAGTAACAGTAATAGTGATGACATGACTTGATGCTTAGTTCTGAAAAGCGTTTACAAAACCTGTACAAGGAAATGCTGTCTAGTACAGTTAATCATTCAGATAAGTCTGCTTTCTGTTTACAGAAGCAATGATCTTTCTTGACGTCTGCTTTCTTACTCTGATTTTCTTTATCTTAAGAGACTTGCTCGCGTTGGCCCTGTCATCCCGGTCAAGGGAAAACTTATCCTGCGGCGGCAGGCAAATCTTCTCTCCCGCCTTCAGCGGCTTTATTTTCTCCTCATCATTGAGCTCAAGGATCACATTTACGGGAATACCTGTCTTGTTTGATATCCTCTTGACCGTATCTCCATTCTTGACAGTGTACACAGAGATCGAAAATCTTTCTTCTTCGGCAATCCTTGAAAGGTTCTCTGTAAATCTTTCCTTTTTCCCGAAAGGAATCCTCAACGCATAGGAAGAGACATTGGGGGGGGTACTCCATCTCCTCAGTTCAGGGTTCAGTTCTCGTATTGTTTCCGCAGTCGTTTCGGCGCATTCGGCGGCAACCTCGATGTCCACGGGCCTGTCTATGATCACCTCATCATAGGTGAAGGGAGAATGATACTCCTGGTCGACAAACCCGTAGGTTTGCGGATCGGTAGCAATCAGTCTGGCCGCGATAAACCTCGGCACATACTCCTTAGTCTCATTCTTTATATAGCGCGTATTCAGCAATGCCCAGTAGTCATCGCTCTTCGACCTGTTTAGCGCCTTGAGTATCCTTCCCTCACCTGCGTTGTAGGCAGCCATCGCAAGATTCCATGAACCGAACATTTCATACAAGTCCTTGAGGTAGTTCGCGGCAGCCTCTGTCGATTTTATCGGGTCTTTTCTCTCGTCCGTCCACCAGTCAATCTTGAGACCATATTTCCGCCCAGTCGAAGCAATGAACTGCCACGGTCCCACCGCGTGGGCCACTGAGTATGCGTTCGGATTAAAACCACTCTCGATGAGAGGGAGAAATGCGATATCCTCGGGGATATTCTTAGCCTTCAGTATATCTTTCATCAACTCGAGGTATCTCCCAGACCGGTGGAGCCACAGAGAAAATCTCTCTCGTATCCTGTCAGTGAATAGCGAGATGTTTCTGTCCACCGCCCTTACAGCCACAGGGTTCGAATCATACGAGGAAACCGCGGTACTATCCTGAGCAATCACTGGCTGCGTAGTATCCTGTCTCAAAGTTAGAGAACCCTGCGATTCCGGGGGACGATACTCTCCGGAAACCTGATCCCGCTCCATCGCTCTCTGGACATAAACATTTTCATTCCCTGCAGCCTTTTCGGAGGCAGCAAGAAAAGTAGGGGTCAAGACGCAGATCAACAGGAGACCAAGGTGCCATTTAAGCAAAATAGGCATACGGACTATTTATAACTAAAAAATCCGCCTTTGTCAAGGAATTTCCGCCACTTTACAAACTTTTTGGCGAAATGTTAGCATTTTTTCATGCTACGTTACGGTGAGAGGGCAATCAAAAAGGCAACGCTCGAAACGTGGGACAACCAATATATAGAGAGGGACTATGAGATCGACATCAGTTTTCCTGAGTTTACCTGTCTGTGTCCCCGTTCTGGGTACCCAGATTTTGCAACCATACGGATACGCTACACCCCTGACGGAAAGATTGTTGAACTCAAATCTCTGAAACTATATCTGAACTCCTTCCGGGACGTCCACATGTCCCATGAGGAAGCTACGAACAGCATTTTCGTCGAGCTCGAGAAAAGACTGAAACCAAGATTTCTTGAAGTAATCGGTGATTTTAACCCTAGGGGCAATCTAAAGACCCTTGTGAGGGTCTGCTCGACCGACAAAAATAAGCCTTAGTCTCCGGCAATCGACCCACCTATCCGGCTAAACCGAATTGCTGATGATAAGACGGGCATGATCAACAGCAACCCTCTATATATATGCCCCCTTTCTGTTCCGTATTTCGGTTAGTATGTGGTAATATTCCGGTATGGTTCAGGATCTCATGCTCCATGGCAATATCGGTCCGATAGAATTTTTAGTCTTTGTCGCTGGAGCGCATGTCAGCAATACATATTTCTACGAGGAAACCGATGAAAGCATAAGGTTTTTTTCAAGAGGCAACGAGCTTACCCTATCCCCGGAAGGTGTCCATTACAGAGGCACCGGTGGTAGTTTCTGTGAATACATGTTCGGAGTCGAAAAGCCCTTCAAGGACCTGATAAAGAAAGAGGTCCTGAACCGGCTCGTAATGTTCGGTGCTTTCCTTGACGCAAATGAGAGGCTCGTGTTCACCAATGACACGATCGGTTCCGAGTCTTTCCAGAGACTTTTTCTCCTTGGCCATGCCGTGAAGAACTACTACCTGCTCATTTCCTCTGACGACAAGAGCGAACAGAAGAAAAGACAGCGGCAGATATTGAGATCTGTCGGTAAATTCCTCAAGCGGACTACCCTGGTGACTGAAGACAAGGATGCGGAGTTGCTAAACGGGCTTGTGAGGGCACTGGACGAACCTCGTTCAACGGTTTTCTTGTTCAAGCTCATCAATGCAGAGAACAGGCAATTCTGCAGGGACTTTCAAACCTTCTATTCACAAAAAAGAACGCTGCTGCCTGAAGAGGAAACCCATCTGAATGCCATTGCCGCAAAATACAATATCCACGACTACCAACAGGAAAGGATGAAGATCGACACTATGTACCGACATCAGGAAAACAGGAGTATTGTGGACGAATACAGGGACATCCTTCTGGACATTGCGCGCAAGGACACAGCACAGGACTCCGAACTCGCAAAGCTACGCCGGCTGAGAACGCTCAGTATAAGGAACGATATCCCCGGCATTCTCTTCGATACACTTGACGATTTCCTCCTCAAGGATAAGGCTGTGCCTTCCTCGGATGAACCCGAGTATCTCAAGGAATCGCGTGCTATCCTCGAAAATCTCTTCTTCAAATCTCCCTCACTTAAAAGACATATTATCAAGGAAGATATCGCAAAGCTCCTTGTAGCCAAGCATATCGCCCATTCACAGAGTGATATGGGTTTTGAACGCGTACTTTTGGATATCGGCAGGGCATGTGACGAGTTCGCTCGCGAGAATAACGACTTTAGTATCTTTGAAGAACTCAGTTCGATCATCACCTATTTTGACCGCTACGACAATATCCATTCAGCAATGAGCAAGATCGCTTTTATGGAACACCTGGAACTCACCGAGGACTCGCTGAGAAGTCTAGTGGGCAATAGGAAAGAGTTCGATGCCCTGGACAAGAACCTTTTTAAGGGTATATTCATCAATGAACTGCTCGCCAATAAGTACCTCACCGTTTTCGGGAAGAAACGCGTACGCACACTGCATGACGGGATCGAGAAGGTCCTCAGGGGCGACTCCTCACTGAGAGACTTGGTGTTTGAACTTTACAGGATCAGTGAAGAAGAGCGGGTCTACAAGTACATACGCAGTTTACTGAAAGATAGGATACACGAGATATACACTTCTCTGAACATTAAAGAAGATATGACAAGGATACGTAATGAGATCGAGAGCGAACTCGTGAGTGAAGGGACTCCATGGGATGTCCGTGAGAATCTCTTCGACAAGGTACTCCTAGATCTCAAGAAAGAGTCTTACTACCTCAACCACCTCCTGCCCCTAATTATCAGAGACAGGGACCCTTCGCTCAGGGAAGACTTTCTTACCAACAGCGGTCTCGACCGTTTCTACATCGAAGGGCTCGAAAGGAAATACCTCATGGATGGAGGATTTGATCCCTCCGTCATCGAGGCAATAAAGGAAGAGAGGGAGTTTTCAGGAACTGGAGGCGGCGAGCGGATTTGAACCGCTGCATAAAGGTTTTGCAGACCTCTCCCTTAGCCACTTGGGTACGCCGCCGTGTTTATCGTTCAAAGTTCTCACTTCAAAGCTCGCAGTAAGAAGAGGGGCTTCATAGAATCTCTCCACTCCGAACTCATATCTAAGAACTTTCCGACTGCCTTTATGGAGCGGGCGACGGGATTCGAACCCGCGACCCCAACCTTGGCAAGGTTGTGCTCTACCAACTGAGCTACACCCGCAATATTTTTATTCTTTCTGCCGACCTGTGATATAATGAGCGGATATTGAATAGTAAAGAACTTTACTGAGATTTGTCAATATGGTATACCCCGATCTATCAAATTTCAAGAGGCTGTCCGAGAAGGGAAATCTCATTCCTGTATACAGGGAAATCCTGGCAGACACTGAGACACCTGTGTCTGCTTTCCTCAAACTTGGCGGCTCTCCTGCCTTTCTCCTTGAAAGTGTGGAGGGAGGTGAGAAGTGGGCGAGATACTCCTTCCTCGGCTCCCGTCCATCTAAAGTGATACGGGGCTGGGGGAAAAAGGTCGACATAAGGGAAGAAGGCAGGGAGACCCTAGTATTCGATTCGGACGATCCGATCGAGGTCCTGAAAAATGAGATTTCCAAGTACCAGCCCGTGGAGGTGAATGGGCTTCCCCGCTTCTTCGGCGGATTGGTCGGTTATATAGGCTATGACATGGTGAGGTTCTTCGAAAGAGTTCCCGACAAGCACAAGAAGGGCCTAGATTTTCCAGATATGTTCTTTATGTTGACCGACACCATGCTGATCTTTGACAGTCTGAAGCAAAAGATAAAGGTCGTCTCCAATGCTCATCTGGACCATAAAGGAGCGGAAGTGGCATACAGGGATGCAGAGAGGAAGATCGAGGAGATAATTGAAAGGCTGAGACGGCCCTTATCCAGGAATTTCCACTCGCCTGGGGCGAGCAGAGAACCTTATGCAGCCACTGCAAATTCCAAATCGTCACCTGAGGAATTCACCTCATCGTTCGGGAGCAAGGCCACATTCAAAAACGCCGTCTCAAAGACAAAGGAATTCGTTATGTCAGGGGACGTGGTCCAGACAGTGTTATCTCAGAGATTCGAGCGCATGACAAATGTGGGGCCTTTTGACATTTACAGGGCGCTCCGTGTGATAAACCCCTCGCCATACATGTACTACATCGACACTGGAGATGCTAAGATAATAGGTTCTTCTCCCGAGATACTTGTGAGACTGGAAGAGAACAGGGTCGTCCTGAGACCGATTGCCGGCACTCGGAGAAGAGGAGAAACAGAGGCCGAAGACAAGACGCTCGAGGACGACCTGCGGAAGGATCCCAAGGAGGTTGCAGAGCATATCATGCTCGTGGACCTCGGTAGGAACGATGTTGGGAGGGTGGCGGAAACCGGATCTGTGGAGGTAACCGAATTGATGACTGTCGAAAGATACAGCCATGTTATGCACCTCGTCTCGAACGTGGAGGGCGACCTGAAGGAGGGTCTTGACGCATTTGATGTGCTCA
>CAZNTS010000012.1:0-2978 GCA_964576045.1 uncultured Nitrospiraceae bacterium
TCTTCGATGCGCAGGTTCTTCTTTTTGTCTCTTAACATAGTGTCCAGGAACGAAACAACTGTCGACCTTACCATCTCGGAGGCCATTCTCAGTCCGCCTATGAAAGTGGGAGAAACCACGGCATCGGCCCCGGCTTTCCTAATCTTGTCTACATTCTTCAGGTCCTTGCAGCTGGCCACTACCCTCGCCTCAGCATTAAGTTGTTTCGCTGTGAGGCTTACAACGAGATTCTGGTTGTCGTCGCCGGTAACGGCGAATAAGCCCCTGGCGTGCTCTATTCCCGCCCGTGAAAGGACATCGCTGTCAGTAGCGTCACCTTCAAGAAATATTTCGTCCGGAGACATTTCGAGAACTTTTTCTATTTCTGCCTTGCTAATATCCACCATGACGAACGGTCTTTTTGTTTCAACCAATTCGGTAATAACATATGAGCCGACGCCGTCGATGCCGCAGACTATGTAATGTCCCCTAAGTTTCTTGATCATCTTTTCCATTCTCTTCCTCCGAAACGCCTTATTTAACTCTCCTTCAACCATGAACGCAGTGACGTTTGTAAGAATATACGTTCCAACGCTTATTCCGGAAACGGCTACGAATATGGTAAAAATCCTCGCACCGGGATTACCCGACATGTCGATGATTTCACTATAACCGATGGTCGTGATGGTGATTACCGTCATATAAAAGCAGTCAACAAGCGAGTAGTGCTTTCCCCCGATGAACCAATAGCCAGTTGTGCCCACGGTCAGCACAAGCGCGAGCAGGATACCGGTGCGAATAAATTTAGTATGGATCTGTGAATATAGGTTATCGACCACGGCAATGTAATATAACCTTTGTTGCGCAGAAGTTTAAATAGCCAAAAGAGGCAGATATTTGTCGGGAGGTGCAATGAATATAGAGGTATTCTAAAGATGTGTATGTAATCGTTTAATATGTTTGTCATGATTTTTCTAAATTCATCGGGACTGAGTCTATCGCCAATGTCGCTGCCCCTTAACTCTGGTCACCTTAGCAGAGAAGTATTAATTACTTTGTTCGGATGCTAGCTCAACTGCCCCAAGGACTCGGAAAGCTCTGTCTTACGCTCAAGGCAATGTTTAAGTTCAGTCGTGTTCTTCTTAAGCTTTATCAGTATAGCGAGCATAAGTTCCGTGACATTCTTGCCCATCACGCAAATCGTCTTCCTTTCCTGTAAAATACTTACATTGTGTTCATCGCCTACGCTGTTTTACCCATGTATTTTTTCGGCCTTTGGAAGCGTGTTTTCTTGTATGCGGGCCTCGTTCTTCAGAGCGTTTATATCCTTTCAAGAGGACTCACTCTTGGTAGACTACCCCTAGTGGGCCCTCATGACACTCTTATTTTTCTCTCTGCATCTGTTGTCGCTTTCTTCATCCCCTTCAGTGCGTTTATTAAGGCAGATGTTTTTTCGAGGGGAGTCGCCTTGGTCTCGGTGGCCTTCACCGCGTCCGGCCTTGTCGCAAGTCCTAATAACGCGCCTCTTCCCGCAGTGCTGAAGACCCTCTGGTTCGAACTCCATGTTGTGTTGGCCTTTCTCTCATACGGCCTTTTCGGAATCGGCGCGATAATAGGCCATATATATTTCAGGGAAAAAGACGTCTCACTTGAGGGCATGCAATATCGCGCCATACTTATAGGCTACTGCCTGTTCTCGCTTTCGATGATATTCGGAGGGATATGGGCATATCTTGCCTGGGGTACTTATTGGTTGTGGACGCCAAAAGAGCTCTGGACATCTATTGTATGGCTGTTCTACGGTCTTTATCTTCACGCACGATTGGTACAGCGGTGGAATGGCCCACGGCTGGCTCTGCTCAGCATGGCGGGATTTATCGTAGTGATATTCACCTATCTGGGAGTGAGCCTTCTCATGAAAAGCTCACATACATTCTAGCGAGATTTCAGTGATTAACCACTCACAAGAAAGAGGCTGCACGTTAACGATATGTTCGCAAAGCACGCAATAAACTGTCTTATTTCCGTGAAGACGGCTGTATGGCTCCTCTGTCTGCTGACCCTGTTTTTTTTCGTCGGTGCCATTATTATGTCTCATGAAGAGGCCTTCCAGAATATGCACGCTGTTCCGCTTTTCGAATGGATGGTCTCACAGACAGCGAGCGTGACATGGTGGCTGTGGATCTCGGCAATGCTTCTTGTCCTGCTTTCTGCCAACACACTCTTTTGCAGTGTCGATTCGATTGTGAAAAAAAGGAAAGCGATAAAATGGCTGCTTTTGATTTCCCCCCAGATCATTCACGCCGGGTTTCTGTGTATGCTCCTAGCGCATTTGTTTAGTTCAATGGGCGCCTTTAAGAGCTTTGAAGTGGCGATGGAAGGCAGGCTATTCACTCTGCCCGACAATTCCGAACTTGAGGTCAGACAGATAAACCTGTCCATTGATCCTTACGGTCATCTTGTGGACTGGCGAGTGGACGTAGCCTACCTTGTGAACGGTAAAATGGTAGGACAGGATCTGCTCTTGCCCAATAAACCGATCTTCCGCAACGGCATCGGTTTTTACGTAAGGGACCTGCGGGCATTACCGTATAGAATGATTCTTGTCGAGCTTAGTAGGGAGCCGGGCGCGCCTTGGGCGTTGGTAGGAGGGATCCTCTTTATGGTTGGGACACTTACCCTCTTGGCACTGAAAATGAGACGCGAAACAGATGAAGCTTAGGAACTCAAATCAAGGTGGAAGTCCCGAATCAGTTTATTACCCACCTGAAATCACCTTCTCAGCCGCTTCTCTATCTTCGTTTCTCACGAGGACCCTGATCTCGCCCATTCTTCCTATGCTGACAGGATAGGGACTCACCTTGCATGAGCGCAGCACCACTGGTATTCCGCCACTCTCCAGAAGATCCTTGATCATTTCTGCTTCGAGAGAATCATAGGTCAGGAGTATTTCGACCCATTCTTTGTCGTACACTTCGTCCTCCCACAAAAAGATTTTT
>CAZNTS010000013.1:0-2684 GCA_964576045.1 uncultured Nitrospiraceae bacterium
TGAACACAATTCCCGGTGTGACGGAAACAAGCCTGCTGCCGAAAATCGCTGCGCTTTCGGAACTCGGCTTCCCATCGCTCATAGAAGAGATCCTTAGAGAGGCTATCACTAGGAGAAGAAGGACATGAAGGTGTTAGGGCCTGGTAAGAAGAATAGGGCCGGGAAGCAAGGGAAGGGCTCAAGGAAAGGTCTGTTTCGCAAGTGCCTCTTTTACCTCTGGGGACTGCTTTTTTTTGTTGGAGCTGGAATTTTTTTGAGCATTCTTGTTTACCGGGCGAGCGGCAGCGTCTTTCCTGTGCAAGAAGTGGTCTTTTGCGGAAACACCCACCTTTCCGACGCTGAGTTGAGGGCTTTGGCGGATATCGGCAAGAACGAGGGCCTCTTTGCTCTGTCCCCGAAGGTAGTATCTACAAGGCTGCTACAATCGCCCTGGATTACGCAGGTCAGTATCAGGAAGGAGTTCCCTTATAGGGTACTAATAAAGGTTCAGGAGACGGCCCCATTTGCAATCTTGGAGACGAAGGGCCGCACCTATCTCATTGACGAGAGGGGCAAGATGCTTGAGGAAATGAAGGACATGGTTCCATTTCTGCCGGTGATTACTGCTGATCCGTTCAAGAACAGAGAGGATTTTCTTGAAGCCCTGAACCTTGCAAAGGTGGTTAAAGAGAGCAAGATTGCGGCAGAGAGAAACCGCGTGGAGATCATAGCAGACAAAGGGCCGGAAGGCATCTCGATGGTTATGGACAACCTGGTTGTTAAGATGGGGCAGGGAGACTATGAGCAGAAGCTGCACAGGCTTCTTGCGCTCGAAGATGAGATAAAGAAGCGGACCATCACAGTGGATTACGTAGACCTAAGATTTGCGAACAGGGTTGTGGTAAAGCCCATCAGCGAGGTTGTGCGTTGAAAGCGAGCGCCTTCACGAAAGATGGGGACTTTGCGGTTGGCCTTGATGTCGGAACCACAAAGATCTGTGCCATTTCTGGGACGCTGGAAGCTGGGAACGTCAGGATCATCTGTGTCGGGACGTCTCCTTCCTTCGGGCTTAGAAAGGGAATTGTGGTGGATGCGGGTCTTGCCGCCTCCTCTATAAAGATGGCACTGAAAAATGCTGAGGATGCAATGGGGCATACAATTGCGTCTGTGGTCGTGGGCATCGCTGGGGGGCATATCAAGGGATTCAGCGGCTACGGCGCAATCGGGGTGAAAGGCGGGGTGGTACGGGAAGAGGATGTGGACAGGCTCATGGATTCCGCTAGTGCTGTGTATGTTCCT
Organism: uncultured Nitrospiraceae bacterium; assembly: GCA_964576045.1. Lineage (GTDB taxonomy): Bacteria > Nitrospirota > Thermodesulfovibrionia > Thermodesulfovibrionales > UBA9159 > CAZNTS01. The sequence continues at coordinate 1,279 of CAZNTS010000013.1, forward strand.
GTGGACAGGGAGATTCTCCATGTGATGCCTTCAGGGTTCAGGCTCGATGGAAATAACGGCATAAAGGACCCTGTGGGCATGTCCTGTGAAAGACTTGAAGCGCAGGTGCATATAGTGACCGGTTCTGTGACTTCCGTCCAAAACCTCATACGATGCTCCGAAATTGCCGGGGTCGAAGTCGCCGACATTGTTCTGGAACCTTTGGCATCTGCGGATGCTGTACTCAGTGAAGCTGAAAAGGACAAGGGGGTTGCCCTGGTGGACATCGGCGGAGGCACCACTGACATAGCAGTGTACAGGAATGGAGTCCTGAGGCATACAGCAGTTCTTGCCCTTGGCGGCAATCACATTACCAATGATTTAGCGGTCGGTCTCGGAATCCAGGGTGAGGAGGCTGAGAGGTTGAAGAAAACCTTCGGTTCTGCAATGTCAGGGATGACGGATGAGATGAGGGACATTGACGTGTATGATTCCTGCGGACAAATGACGAGAGTACCGGTACGGCATCTGTTGGAGGTTATGCAGCCCCGCTGCGAGGAACTAATGGCTTTGGTAAAGAAAGAGGCCTTCAACGCCGCACCCGCTGTCTCTTCCGTAGTGCTCACTGGAGGGACATCATTACTGAATAGAATCGATGTCTTGGCCGAGTCTGTACTCGGGTGTCCGGTGAGAATGGGGATCCCTGAGAATGTCATTAACGGAGAATACGTGAAGAGCCCTGCATATGCGACGGGGATAGGGCTTCTTCAGCACGGTATCAGCATTAAGGCCGCCCAGGCTGGGGCCCCTACTATGAAACGGCTCACTTCCAGCAGTATTTTTGAACGTATGAAATCCTGGGTTAGGGAATATTTTAAATAAATAGACAAGGGCAAAAGAAAGGAGGAGAAGAATGTTTGAGATCGATGATGTGAAAGGGCAGACAGCAAAGATCAAGGTTGCGGGTATCGGAGGTGCAGGAGGAAACGCGCTCAATAACATGATCGCGTCGAGCCTTCAGGGAGTAGAATTCATTGCTATTAATACTGACACTCAGGTCCTCGAGACGTCTCTTGCACCGGTAAAGGTGCAGATCGGGGCGTCTATTACCAAAGGGCTAGGCGCTGGATCAAATCCACAGATCGGCAAACAGTCAGCGCTTGAAGACAGGCCCTCGATCGCTGAGGCGCTTGAAGCGCCTACGCTTGCCAATGTGAGAGATCCGCAGGGGCAAATGTTTCGTGCGTTCGCGGAGCAGACGAAATCGGATCTGCGCGCGCTCGCTGCGTGCATTCGTGGGTCGCGGCAGACGCTGACGCGCGAGGAGGTCGGACGCATTACAGCGCCGGTCCTGATTGCAGTGGGCACGAAGGATCCCATTGCTGGCTCCTCGTACGCGCTTGCGGCGCTGATTCCGGGAGCGCGCG
>CAZNTS010000014.1:0-8473 GCA_964576045.1 uncultured Nitrospiraceae bacterium
TAGTGGGTGGACCGTTGCGGGTAATCTTGGTGACGGTCCATACGCCGCTCAAAACCGTCTCAGGTCTGATCGGTAAGGCGAAGGTCCTGGAGACTATCCGTCTAGCAGAGAGGGCCTGCCATATGCTCGGTATCGAAAAGGCGCGCATTGCAGTGGCTGGACTTAATCCACACGCAGGAGAGTCTGGCATACTTGGTGCGGAGGAGAGAGACGAAATTACACCTGCCATCGAGGCCGCGCAGAAGGAGGGCATAGATGCGGCGGGTCCATATCCTCCGGATATAGTTTTCCATAAGGCTTATAATGGAGGCATGGACATTGTAGTCTGCATGTATCATGATCAGGGACTGATACCCCTCAAGATGATCGCTTTTGAAACAGGGGTTAATGTGACTGTTGGGCTACCTATCATCAGGACGTCCCCTGACCATGGCACTGCTTATGACATCGCCTGGAAAGGTGTAGCGAACCCCTCAAGCATGATAGAGGCAATACGGCTGGCAATAAAACTGGAATTGTAAGATTTTTAGGAGGATATTATGCTATTTGAACCTTTTTCGTTCAGCGGTCTGAGTCTCAAAAACCGACTTGTACGGTCCGCTACCTATGAGAGGAGGGCGGATGAAGACGGCTTTGTGACGGAATCGATTATGGAGATCTACGAGGAACTTGCCAGGGGAGGGATCGGTCTCATGATCACCGGCAATGCCCTTGTGCATCCGTCGGGCAGGACGATCACCCAGATGCTCTGCATTCACAGCGATATCTATGTCCAGGGGCTCCGGAAGCTCACTGCCGCGGTGCACGAACTTGGAGGGCTGATCGCTATCCAGATCACACATGGAGGAAGGCAGTCTTTCCCGATACTTCTCGGAGGCAGTTCTCCTATTGCGCCCTCCGCAATCTACGATACTTCAACAAAGGTCATGCCCAGGGCAATGACAGATACAGAAATATGGGAGATCGTAGATGCCTTCGGCGAAGCCGCCAGGAGGGCCAGGATAGCGGGATTCGATGCGGTTCAGATTCACGGAGCACATGGTTATCTTGTGAGCGAGTTCCTTTCGCCGCACACGAACAGGCGCAATGACTACTGGGGAGGCGATGAGGAAAGAAGGTTCCATTTTCTGGAAGAGGTGTACAAGGCTATTAGGAGGGAGGTCGGGGAAGACTATCCCGTAATGATCAAGATGAACGCAGATGACCTTCTGGACGGCGGTTTGCGGGTCGAGGAGGCGGTAAGGATCGGTAGAAAGCTGCAAGAACAGGGAATCGATGCGATAGAAGTCAGCGGAGGAATGTATGAGTCCAGCAAGAAGTCCGCGCAGCCCGATATCCTGACTCCAGCTGAGGAGGCCTATTTCAGAACCGAAGGGGGGAAATTTAAGAAGGGCCTTAACATCCCGGTGATGCTTGTGGGAGGGATGAGGTCTAAAGCAGTCATGGAAGATGTGCTTCAAAGGGGCGAGGCTGATCTCATTTCCTTGTCAAGGCCTTTGATAAGGGAACCGGACCTTCCGAACAGGTTGCAGGAGGGGAAAGAGGCGTCGGACTGTATCTCATGTAACGGCTGCATGAAGTTCGAGAAACTGGACGTTGTAGAGTGCGTCCAGCTACTCTGAAGGGAAGCCAAGACCCATAAAGTCAGATACGTCCATTATTAGGCCGCAGAGATGCGCCGATTTCTGTCTTACAAGTGCGTTTTTACCCCTGTGTGATTGCTAGCCTTCTAGTTGCTGAGTGCTTCCAGGGTATTTTTTTTGTCGGATAAAGCACGACAGGGAAACGACGTGTTGGCTGATTCCTTAGTCTTTGTTACTACAGTAGAATGGATATAAGGAGCGCTGATGAAATATCTGAAACCGTTAGCAATAGGCAGCTTCTTTATGATCGTTGTCGGGCTGGGGGCAATTTCCGCCTCTCGGGGCTCACCAGGCCAAGGGCCTTGCGAACAGATCGTGGCGGCTTGTAGGGACGCGGGTTTTATACAAGGTGGCGGGAAAGGACATAATGGTCTCTGGGCAGACTGTATTGTCCCCATAATGCAAGGGGTGGGCCAGTCGCACAAGACCGGCCCGCCTTTGCCTGAGGTCGATCCGAAACTTGTAACGGCTTGTAAAGCCAAGAATCCTAATTTCGGGCAGCCGGCAGAGCGGTCAACACAACTAGGCGGTCACTTCTCGTCAATGACGCCGGCGTCTGCAGCGGGCGCCCAGAGTGTGCCGTCACGAGCGCCCTCGAGCTCCACGAGGCGCCCGAACATAGTCTTCATACTCACCGATGACCTTTCGTGGAATCTGGTACAGTACATGCCGCACGTCCTGAGGATGCAAAAAGAAGGCGTTACGTTTGCCAACTACTTCGTTACGGATTCGCTTTGCTGTCCTTCGCGCTCATCGATTTTTACCGGTCGCTATCCTCATGACACAGGCGTATTCAGGAATACAGGCAAGGACGGCGGGTACCTTGTATTCCGTGATCGCGGTCATGAACGGGCAACGTTCGCTGTCTCGCTCTCCGAAGCCGGATACCGTACGGCTATGCTAGGCAAGTATCTGAACGGATACCTGCCGCCAGCTCATCCAGCTGCTCCGGGCTGGAGTACTTGGGCGGTGGCGGGAAATGGCTATCCTGAGTTCCATTACAATCTCAGGCAAGACGGCACTGTAGTACATTATGGCAACAAGCCGGCTGACTACCTTACCGACGTGCTTTCGGGGCTGGCAAGGCGGTTCATTAGGGAGGCAGCAGACGCTCCGTTCTTGATCGAGGTTGCGACCTTTGCACCGCACGCACCGTATACTCCTGCGCCTCGTGACGCCAATGCGTTTCCCGGATTGACCGCTCCGCGGACACCCGCTTTTAACGTTGCGCCAGATGCAAGTGCGCCCAAGTGGTTGCGTGAGATACCGACGCTCACAGAGGCCGATATGGCCGGCATCGACAGAGATTTTCGCAAACGTGCCCAGTCTGTTTTGGCTGTCGATAAAATGATTGGTGAGCTTCAGGCAGCAGTTGCTGCGATTGGCCAGGAGAAGAACACCTATTTCATCTTCAGCTCCGACAATGGCCTGCACATGGGCGAGCATAGGCTGAGACCTGGAAAAATGACCGCGTGCGATATCGATATTCATGTGCCGTTAATCGTCACTGGGCCGGGGGTTCCAGCCGGCAGTACCGTGGAGGAGATGGCCGGCAACATTGATCTCTGTCCGACCTTTGCCGAGGTTGCCGCTGCGGTTGCCCCGGCCAACATCGACGGCCACAGCCTGGTGCCGCTCTTACATGGACAGGAGGTCTCAGAGTGGCGAGAGTCTGTGCTGATCGAGCATCATGGACCGCTTAGGGACCGGGCTGACCCGGACGCACCCGCCCTCCTCTCAGGGAATCCCAGCTCGTACGAGGCGATACGGATGAGGACAGCGGTTTATATCGAGTATGCCACAGGAGAGAAAGAATATCACGATCTTATGACAGATCCGCATGAGCTACACAATACCTTCCTGTCGCTGCCTAGCGAGGAGAAGGCGTGGCTCAACAAGGTGCTGAACAGAATCAAGAACTGCCGCGATGCGAAGGAATGCTGGGCGGCGGAGCGTGCCGGTCATGACACAACACGGAGCAGATAATATCCGCATTGTCCAGGTCAAAGTTCACGATGAAAAGTAAACTTTTAAACTTATCTGGTTTGGCGCTGTTACTTCTTGCAGTGGCCTTTACGGGAGTGGGCGCTTCTATTTCTTTTCCTGGATCGCTGCCCGACGGCTTGGCCTTTGCCGAAGAGTCTTCGCAAACCAGCATCAGGATTATGCCGCTCGGTGATTCTATCACTTTTGGTACACGTGATCCTGGCTACGGCGGGTATCGGCATTTGCTCCGCACTCTGCTCATGGACGATGGCTATAAGGTTGACTTCGTAGGGTCTCAGAATGGCGGCAAAGCCGCCGTCCAAGAATCTGCTAACGAAGGTCATCCGGGCTGGACAATCTCACAGCTAAAGGATGGCATTGATACAAAGGGCTGGCTTGAGACCTATAGGCCGGACGTCATTTTACTGCACATCGGCACAAATGACATCCGCATGGACGAGGCGGCTTCTGCCCCCGGCCACCTCTCGGAACTTCTGGACGATATACGTGTGCGTCTGCCGAAGGCTCATATTATCGTGGCGCAGATTATTCCTTTTAGGCGGGGCCCTGAACCGGGACATGATTCATATAACGCTGCGATTCCAGGCATCGTAGCCTCAAGGGGACCACAGGTTTCAATGGTTGATATGCGTCAAATCCTATCAAGAAGCGATTTTGTGGACGGCCTCCATCCAAACGCAGGCGGGTACGACAAAATGGCGCGCGTATGGGAGCCTGCTATACGTGCAGTTCTCTCAGGTTCCACCGGTCCGGCCGCTGCTGCGCAATATCCGCCCAGCACCCGGCCTGCTAAGGAAGTGAAGCCTTCTGATGCCTCTTCTATACCAGGCTCAGCGGGCGCACCGGTTGTACGCTACCTGCCCGGCTCCACCAGCAAGCTCGAACAACTCATCGGGGATGAGGACAAGGAGCGGCATCAGGCCACCCTCAGCCGCACTGTAAAGAGGTACCAGTTGGAGGGTACAGACCTCGGTTATTCCTTCGAGCACCAGGGCCACGTGTATTTCCTGTTCGGCGACACGGTTGGCCATCTGGACCGGGCGCTCGACACTATTGCGAGGACTGATGCGCGTGATCCGGAGCAGGGCGTTCGATTGGATTTCCTGACTGTCGGCGATCGGTATTTGACCATTGAGCCGCCGGGCATCAGCATGGGAGCGTTTGAAGTGCCTGTCTCGGGTATAAGCCTGGGCGGTGACATGTATGTGGTCGTCAGTACTAACCATTCGCAGGGCCGAACTACTGACCGTTCAGTTCTCACCAAGTTCACCCCCCCTGCCAAGTTTGAGCCGCTTCATACCATTTCTCAACTTCCAACGGGACGATTTGTCAAGATGTCGATGCACGTGGAGCCCGAGCCAATCAAAGGACTTCCTTCAGACGGACCTTTCGTTGTGATCTGGGGGACCGGTGTGTATCGTACAAGCGATGTCTACCTGTCGATCGTTCCGGCAGCGAACTTTGAGTCCGGGCAAAGGACCCGCTATTTCTCCGGGCTTGATGCTTCGGGTAAGCCGACATGGAGCCAGAGCGAATCGGATGCGGCGCCGATAGTACGAAACGGCACGATTGGCGACCTGTCAGTGACATGGTGCAAAGACCTTGGTCTCTGGCTGATGACCTACGATAGCCGGCCACCGAGGCCGCGCGGGATCCTGTTTTCATATTCCCGCACTCCGTGGGGACCGTGGAGCGAGCCGCAGATCATATTCAATGCGGTTCGTGACGGCGCGGTCGGCAGGTTTATCCATGACCCCAATGCTCAGCCAGATGACGGGCTGGCAGGACCAGTCATAGGAAAAGGCCAGAGGAACCCAGGGGCAGTCCATGGCGGGGCTTACGCTCCTTACGTTGTGGAGCGCTGGACGAAGCTACAAGGCTCCGAGCTCAACTTGTACTACGTTCTGTCTACGTGGAATCCCTATGTTGTAGTATTGATGAAGTCGCGTTTCCACGTCGAATAGCTCCTCAATAAGCTCTTATTAAGAGGGTATCAACATATGCTATCTTTGCGAGGCCTAACTCTTATGATGATTTCGAGGAGTTTTCTTTACAGGTGGCAATCATATATAAGGACTGCTCCTTTAACAAATCTGTAACGAGATGCACCGGGTCTTGCTTGCTAAACTTTCTTTTCGTACGTCCCTGTCTTTTGCGCTGACTCTGGACTTCTCAGGAAGGCAGTGAGCAAGATGGCAATCCCCGCAAATGCCGCAGTCATATAAAAACTTCCCGAAAAATTCCCGGTTTTTTCTGCGAGGATGCCAGCGACGGCCGGGCCAATGATCTGGCCAAGGCCGAAAATAAAGGTGATGAAGCCGAACGCCTGGCCCGCCCTCTGTGCGCCGACGTAATCACCCACCGCTGCGGCCATAATTGAGGGTATGCTCCAGGCAACGATTCCATAGAAACCGATAGAAAGATAAAGGTATGTCCCTGGCAATTCGGAAGCGGCCAGTAGATAGGAGAGCATCTGGAGGAAAAAGACGGCAATGAGGCCGGTTCTTCGGCCAAGTTTATCAGAGAGAGTTCCGAAGACGGGGCCTGACACCAGACTCAGCATGCCTATCCACGACCAGAAATTCCCTGCAACCGTTTCGGGAAAGCCCCTCTCTTTCACCAGGGCAGTTACGATAAAGGTAGCATATATGACGTAGGTATACCCGAACAGAAAATAGATGACGCCAAGGTGGTAGATAACCCTTTTCCTGTAGATGCTTGTTTTCATCTTGTCGATTATTTCTGAATAGAAGTGGGCCGTGTCGTCGCTGCCAATAGGTTTTAAACCCTTTTCTTCGGGGTTGTCACGTAGTAACAAAAGACCGATCAAGGCTATGAACAGGACTGAGCACCCGAGCACAAGCCAGCTTGTCCTCCACCCCTCGGGCCCCGCCAGCCTGTTGATAACCGGGATGAACTTCCCTGAAATGATTATCGCAAATCCGCTTCCGATGACAATGAACCCAGCTGCCCTTCCCCTGATGGTGCTCGCGAACCAATGGGATACGAGTCCCATCACCGGTACATTAGTCGCTCCGCTGCCGACCCCAGTTAAAAAATAAAGGACCAGTACCGAAGTGAAGTCCTTTGCCCAGCTCACAAAGACCATCGACGTCCCTACGAGAAGCAGCGCAATGAAGATGAGTCTTCTCGCACTCATCTTCATTGCCCAGAAGCTGCTGATCAATACGGAGATTAGGTAGCCGACAAAATTTGTGGTGCTGATGAATCCCATTTGTGAGTACGTGAGGCCCAGCGTCCGTGCCATGGAGGGCAGCAGCATGCCGAGCGCAAAACGGCCAAAACCCAGGCACGCCAGAATGCACAAGGTGCCGGTACAGGCAATTATCCATCCATAGTGAAAGGGGAGATTGCTTTGTGACTGGTGCACAGAGGAATATACCATTGTTACGCCGAAATTTGTCGGGCCTATGTAGCCCGTCTACTATGAATAATCCGCAAGGGCCTTCACCAAAGCGGTGATATCCGCTTCAGTATGTTCGGCCGTAACAGTGATTCTCACCCTTGGCGTCTTTACCGTGGGAGGCCTTATCGCTGGCGCGTATATACCCTTGTCTTCAAGGTGACGCGCAAGTCCCAGCGCTTCCTTAACGCTCTTCATCTTCAGAGGGATGATAGGCGTCTCACTTACGCCAGTGTCATACCCCTTCTTTTTCAGGGCAGTAATAAGGACGTCACGGTTGTTCCAGAGTCTCCTTATCAGATCGGGGCTGCTCGTCACTATCTCAACGGCCTTTCCTGCTGCTGCGGCCGCAGAGGCAGGGATCGCAGTCGAAAAAATAAAGCTTCTCGCAGTGTTCACTATCCATTCAATGGTATTTTTACTGCCGGCTACAAAGGCTCCGAAAGAGCCAAGGGCCTTCGAGAACGTCCCCATCTGTATGATCCATGGATCGGGTGCAATACCGAAATGTGCGAGCGCACCCCTGCCGTTGCCGAGCACCCCAGTTCCGTGAGCATCGTCAAGGTACAGAATCACCTGGTTCGCTGCACGGGAGCCGGAGCGTGAGGACGAACAAAGGTCATATATTTTTGTCAGAGGTGCGATGTCGCCGTCCATGCTGAAGACCGTGTCGCTTACCACGATCAGCCGCTTTCCTTTTTTCTTCTTCATCAGTTCCGAGAGATGTTCAACATCCGCGTGCCGGTATACGATCTTCTCGGACTTGCTCAACCGGCAGGCGTCGATTATGCTGGCATGGTTCAGCTCATCGCTGAAAAGAACGTCCCCTTCACCAGCGATAGCGGGGATTATCCCTGTGTTTGCTGCGTATCCTGAATTCAGGACAAGGGCTGCATCAGTACCTTTAAATCTGGCGACCTTATCTTCGAGCATGAGATGTGGTATGCTGCCTCCGCCTAGCAGCCGTGAGGCCCCGCTGCCGAATCCGAATTCGCCGAGTGAAGCCCTTGCGGCCTCAACGACCTCAGGATGGCTAGCAAGGCCAAGATAATCGTTCGACGCGAAATTTATCAGCTCTCTGCCCTCTATGAATATCCGGGAGCCCTGTCGGGAAGAGCGGTCTCTTATGACCCGGTTGAGCCTCTGGCGCTTAAGCTTCAGAATCGAGCGAGAAAACATTAGTTTTTCACCGTCATTATGGTAGCACAGGTTCATTAAAATTTTTAATTAGCAGTTAGGTTCCATTTATAATTTCACAAATCGGCTATTTTCAAGGGGTTGGCTGGGCCATGTGCTGCCCTGGGATCCGGATTTCTTTCTTGACAAGGTTTTTTGTACTGTGATAACCTCGTTAGGCTCACAATCAAGGAGGAAAAAGCCGGAATGTTAGAACTGCATC
>CAZNTS010000015.1:0-3625 GCA_964576045.1 uncultured Nitrospiraceae bacterium
CTATCGATCGGAAAAGCCGGCGTGCGATCACTTCTGTGTGCCTTGAAGAAGTACTGCATTGACGACTCCGTGCTGGCCGGGCCGCGATGTAACAATCGCTTGTCCCAACGGTGTCTCTAACACCGCGCCCTTCGTAATGACTCCCCGCGCTGGTAGTCAACGTTAGCCGGGTTCTTCAGGACTGCCCGAATCTCTGTCTTTTCACTCTTCCCAGTCGCCGGGTCGGTCACGTTTACGGTATTGATGGATAATGCTGCGAGTTTCGGTTTCCCTCCGCGGCCACGTTTAGTGGACACGCGTTTTTCTCCCACGATCGTCTCGGCCGGGTCACTACCCATCTCGAAGGCGCGCTTACCGCGGAAGATGTGCTTCTTTCCTCCGCTCTTCTTTCGCTTGTGTAGGTCGCCATGCCATTGGGGCAATCATACAACACCGTCTGATTTCGCTGACTGCCGACCTGCGGTTCATTTAAGGGTTTTGAGGCGGTGGGTTTCAGCACGCATGAAGTTGCAATTGCGCTGGAATCATAATCTGGGCGGCTCAGGTTGTGGGTCTGTCATAGCTTTTGGCGGTCGGGTTTTCGTGGTTTCCTTTTGCGACTTGAGATTCTCGAAGAGGTGTTCCAATTGTTTTTTCATTGCTGGAGTTTCATGGCTGAGGTTGAAGTAGTCCGCAAAGTTCGGGGTCGTTCGGAGAACTTTTGTACGCCCCAGTTTTTCTTCGGCTATAAGCCCTATCTCCCTTAGCTGTTTCACGTGTGAATATGCTAGATTTCCTCTTACTTTTGCAACATACGATTGTGTGATTGGCTGGCGATATGCGATGAATGATAGTGTCTTCATTGGACCGGGTGTGAGCAGTTGTCTTGTGGCGAGGCGTTTAACGTCGGGAACGTATTGCGGCTTCAACTGCATCACGAACCTGCCGTCACTTAGCTCTAGCACTTCTAGGGCGCTGCCTTCCGATCCGTACTTTTGCTTGAGTGTTCGTCCGAGATCTCTGACTTTCTCGTCCGACCTAAATCCAACTACTGAACCTAAGGTTTTCAGGTCTAGGGGCTTACCGGTCACATAGAGTGCTGCTTCGATCAACGCAAGTTTTGATTTTGTTTTCGGCGCGGGAGTTCGTTGATCCGGAGTAGTTTGTGTTGGGTCAGACAATGGAAGGGGAAACCTCGCCCAATCTTATGTAGAGGTCAGAGAGTTGCTCATCTTGTGTAAGTATGATTTTGTTCTCATTCGCTAGGAAGAGGAGCATGATGAAGACCCTTACCCATTCGACGAACGATTTGTCCTTCACTAGTTCCCTGAAAGAGAGGGGGACCCCTCTTATGCTCAGCCTGATCAACTGGCCGTAGTAGTCTTCGATGTTCTCCTCGATATTGGCTAGGAACGCGTCGAATTGTTCGAAGACAGATGGGGGGCTCAGGATGAAGGTTTTCTTCGCTAGAGCAGCTCTTTCATTCGCGAGGGCGTCTTGCAGTGTGCGTAATATTTCAACGACTGATGTAGATGTGTACTCGAACCTCAACGGAAATGGTAAGGGCGGGGGGATTTCCTCATTCGGCCTGGGTGCTGGGGGTTTGGGCGGCTCCTCCATCTTCAGTACTATTTCGGATTTCATTCGGTGAACTACGGAGGAAGAGAGTAGGGCCGTGCCGGAGGCTGAGAAATCGACGTAGCCATTCTTCTTCATCTCGGCCATGAAGGAATTGAGAAGTTCGGTTATGTCCACGTCCCATGGCTTGATCCGGTGGAGTCGTAGTAAGTCGAAGAGGATGAGGTAAGGTGGGCGTAGCCAGAATGGCTTAGTTATTTCTTCCAGTGGTTCTTGCCTCCTGCATGGGTAGGCCTACGACCTGTGAAACGCCGTCTTGAATGAAGACGCCGTAGACCGCATCCGCTCGTGCAATAGTTACGTCTTTGAGCGATACGATTATGAACTGTGAGCCCTTCGATTTCGATTTGAGAAGTTCCGCTAGCTTTTGTGAATTAACTACGTCCAGGTGTGCGTCGATCTCGTCCATGATGTAGAATGGCATTGGGTGGATGGCCTGCAAGGCAAGTATGAAACATACCGTTCCTACGGATTTTTCGCCGCCGCTGGCGCTTCCGATCGACATTGATGTTTTTCCTGGGAACTGAAGCTTAATGTCCGCGCCGGCTTCGAACGGGCTCTCGGGGTTCTCGAGATAGAGTTGCCCAACGCCGGTGGTGACGGTTGAGAAGATTTCGTTGAATGAATTGCTGACTTGCGTGAAGGCTTTCATGAATGCCTCCAATTTTTGTCTGTCTAATTCATTCATGAATTTGACTATCGATAGTTTCTCGTTCTCTAAGTCGTAAATGCGTGTGGCGAGCTGTTTGTAGTTATCCTTAACCTCATCGTACTGGGACGCGGCTAGTTCGTTCACGCCGCCTATTGAAGCCAATTCCTTCTTCAAGATAGGAATCATCTTTTCCACTCTCTGCATGTCCTCTTCCGTTACCCCCGTAACTTCCGGGCAGTTGAGTTCTTTTAGTTCGTCTAGGTGAAAGCCAATCTGCATTTGCAGGCGCTTGCTGGATGCGGTTAGATCAGCCAACTTAGTGCTTACCGGGTCGAGTTCTTCGAGGAGGGTGGTGATTTCCTTCTCCAATCCTCTGAGTTGCTCGTTGTATTCATCCCGCATCTTCTTTACGGCTCCTAACTCGTCGGTAACTTTCTCGCGGGTCTCGTTCGTTAGATCCAGTTCGTGTTCGTACTGCGGTAAGTCCTGGTCGATTTGAGTGAGTTGCTCGCTGAGTTCTTTGCGCTGTGTGTCAAAGCTGTTGATCTGGTTGGCCATCTGTTCGGCGGTCGGCTCGATCGCGCTGATTGTTGACTTTAGAGATTGGATACGCCCCTCTGCCTCAATTTTTCGGCGGAGTAGTTCGTTGGCCTCTCCAACCAGCTTAGAATGGGCGTTTTCAGATTCCCGGAGGGCGGCGGATTGGGATCGGCCCCGTACGGAGTCTCTCTCCTGCTGAAGTTCGAGTATGGGTTTTTCTAACGTTTGTTTTCGTACGGTGCAAGCGGCAATGATGGTCTCCTCGGTCGCAATCTCACGGGTGAGGTTTTCGATTCTGGCGGTTGTTTCGTTGATTATCTTGTTCGCTCGTTCTAAGCCTTCGGTGGCGGTGGTTATCTCCTTCTCGGTGAGGTGGATTAGATTGAGAGCCTGCGATTTACTGTTGTTTTGTTCGGAAATCTCTTGATCAATTCTTGTAATTTCCTCCGCTGCCTTTTCCGTGAGTTTCTCAAGGGACGAGAGTGTGGTCCGTAACTGCTCGATCGTTTGTCCTTGGAGGAGTAGTTTTGTCAAGTCGAATGGTTGTCTGAAGTAGCCGGTCTCCATTGCCCCGCCTGGTTCGTAAAGGTCTCCGGACGGCGCGACTGCCCTGAGGTGCTGCATTGATGCTAGGAATGCTGATTTTTGGTTGCGTGTGAGAACGGTGTCGCCGAAGACGTAGTCGATGGCTGGTTGAAATTGGGGTTGGAACTCTAGTTGTTCCCCGATCAATCCTATAATGTCTTGAAGATTGTTTGGAATCTGTTTTTTCCGTGGGGTTGCTAGGCCCTTTAAGGGAATTAGTTTGACGCGTCC
>CAZNTS010000016.1:0-9371 GCA_964576045.1 uncultured Nitrospiraceae bacterium
AAAAGCAGTGAGGAGCTTTCTTTCTGTGTTTATCCCTTTCAGACTTTTTTTTGTTACACCTCGCTGAAGGTGTTAAGGTTGCCCGCATCTTGCGGCTGTCCACTTTTTACTATAATTGTTCTGCGGAGCAGTACGAGTGGGTAAATTCAACGGGACCAGCGTCAATTTTGTCGCACATAGACCTTTGTGCGCCAGCGAGCAAGTTCTAAACGCCTTGACGGTATTGGGAAAAGGCAATTTAACGAGGGCCCGAAACTTGGCATATGCTTTGCTAGACCTCAATAGGCCACTGGGGGATGGAAAGTAGCCTCAACATCAGAGGAGTGATGGAGGATTGGTTTTGTGGTTGGAGTAAATCTCCTTCCCGGAGCCGGCGGGAATCTCTCCGTACTGTTGAGAATCAAATACATGATCAACCGTCTCTTTTTTTGACATAACGATATGGAAAAGGAACCGATAAAGGCAGAAACAGGAGATGGCCTTGTGCACGACGGGAACGGTCTTTTCTATGCACTGATCCAGAACTCATCCGACATTATCACGATCATGGGAACCGATGGGACGATACGCTACGAAAGCCCTTCCATTTCGCGCATACTCGGATATACTCCGGATGAACTGACCGGCGTGAATGCATTCGAACTGATCCATCCTGACGATGTGCGCCGAGCCTGGGAGGCCTTTAAGGAAATACTTCGGAGCCCTACTTCGGCGCTCTCTGCGGAATTTCGTTTCAGACATAAGGACGGGTCTTGGCGAATGATCGAGGCGACTGGCAGCAATCAGCTCCAAAACCCGTTGATATCTGGTATTGTGGTGAATTCCCGCGATGTCACAGAGCGCAGGAAGACAGAGGCATTGCTTTGGGAAGCCACAAAACAAGCCGGAGACGAAAAGGCAAAGTCAGAAGCGATCATCGCGGCGATAGGAGACGGAATAAGTGTTCAAGATACCGAATTCAGGATCCTTTACATGAACGAAACGGCAATACACATGTTCGGGGATCGTGTAGGCGAATACTGTTATAGGGTATACGAGCATAGGGAACAAGTATGTGAGGATTGTCCTTTGGCCATGTCCTTTGCAGACGGAGGGGTACACAGGAGGGAGAGGAGCAATCCTACCAGAACGCTGGAGGTCGAGATAACTGCTTCTCCTGTGCGGGATGCGAGCGCTAGAATAATCGCAGGCGTAGAAGCCGTCAGAGATATCACCGGGCGAAAGATGATTGAGGAGAAGCTTCGGGAGAGTGAGGAACGTTTCAGGAGAATTTTTGAAGACGGCCCACTTGGTATGATTATCACGGCCCCGGACTTTAAGATACTGAAAGTGAACAAGGCATTCTGCGAAATGCTGGGGTATACGGAGCAGGGACTTGAAGGGCACCGCGTCGAAGAGTTTACCTGTAAGGAAGATATGGAAAGGATCTCATCGCAGGTTTCTAATAGGGGAATCCCCTTCTTCCAGGTGGAGCAACGGTACGTGAAACAGAATCAGGAAACGCTCTGGGTCAACCTGACAGCCACTGCGATACGCGATCAGGAAGGCTGCATATTGTACGCCATATGCATGGTCGAAGACATCAGCGATCGAAAGTGGGCCGAGCGGGAGCGAGAAAAACTTATCTGCGAGCTTCAGACAGCCCTTGCCAATATCAAGACATTGAGGGGGCTGATTCCCATGTGCGCTTGGTGCAAGAAAATCCGCGACGACAGGGGGTACTGGCAGAAGGTTGAGACTTATATCCAGGAGCATTCTGATGCATCGTTCACCCATGGTATATGCCCGGAATGTCTGAAAAAGCAGGATCCTCGCACCTATGACGATTTATTCAGCAGCGAAGACGTGAGCGGGAACCTTCATAGAGAGAAACGTCGTTTGGAACGGAAGCATTTGGAGAAGCCCCTCGATTGCTCGCTCCACGTTAACGCCGGCGGACCAAAGAGGGTAGCTCTTCCCGCCGTAATCGAAAACATCAACAAAGAGGGTATGTGTGTGAGGATGGACACCCCCTTAAAAAAAGGCTGTATGGTGGTCTTCAATGACGGCAAGGATGACAAGGCAGGTGTTGTGAGATGGCGAACACAAGATGAAGGAGATACAATTACTTATAGGGTTGGTATTGAGTTTGTTCGAGAATATAACAAGTCGTAAAGCTTTTAGCGATACAGAATCAAACAGGGTGTTGAGGCTATAGAACTTCACAGACAGTTTGTCTGTATCACGATTGGAACCGGATGATATTTCCGGTGAGGATATCTTTCCCCTTAATCCTATAGAGAATGTTAGTATACTTTCAGGCATCCATCCGAAGGAGAGCCGGTGAAATGCAATGCAATGTTCAAAGTTCAAAGTTTGGAAATATTGTATTGACTGTAGCTACATTTTTGTTGTTTTCAACTATTGTTTTAACCAGGTCCCTTCTTGCCCTCACTGATACTGATATTGAGTCCTATCAGAAGGTTATTGCAGAAATGCCGCTGGGTGAGAGGATTGCATCATGGGCTGAACGTTTTGTGGGAGTTCCCTACGATCCCGATCCTTCCGGTGAATATGTCACGAGGAAGGTGATTGTGGAAGATGAACGCGTGGACTGTATGTATCTCAGTTTCAGAACAGTCGAGCTCGCCCTGAGCCATACGCCCGAGGAGGCAGTACAAGTTGCTCTCGACAAACGATTCGCCCATAAAGGAACGGTCAGCAGCGGCATAGTGACGAACTACTGCGACAGGTTTCAGTACGGAGAGGACATGCTCGACAGCGGGAAGTGGGGAGTGGAGATCACGGCGAATGTCGGCCCTCTATCAACTATAACGGGTTCACGTGGAAGAGAGAGAGTACTGATGGTCTCGAAAGACGCACTGATTAGAAAGATGTGGGAACCGAGCGTGCTTGGCCTGAGAAGCGGAGATTTTATTTTTTTCGTAAAGATCCCCGATAAAAGGGTGTATGGTGAGATTGTTGGTCATATAGGGATCATAAAGGTCGATGGGGAAAATATTTATCTTATCCACGCAGGTGGGGAAAAGAACAAAGGAGGATCAGTGAAAAAGGTGCTATTTTCGAATTACGTACGCGCCATGCCCTTTGCGGGCATAAGAGTCAGCAGGTTCCTCAGCCCTTGAGTTTCTTCATTATTTCAGGGTACTGAGTTTTAAACTCTGGATGCTTCCTCCCAAGAAATAGCTTCAACCCCTTTATTTCGAGTCTCAAGTCCTTTATGTCCTTCAGAGCGGCATCGATTCTTTCAAGGCACTCCGTGACGGTTGCCAACTCTTTTTCAACAAGAGCAATCTTTTCTTGTAATACTTTCTCTTCCCTCATTCGTGCCCTCACTGGATCTTCAGACCCGATGAATGGTTTTACTTGTTCCTTCTCTGGTGCTTGGTTTTCCTAAGCAGTTTCTTATGCTTGTGCTTGCTCATTTTTTTCTTACGCCATTTTACAACGCTGCCCACACCCTCACCTCCTTTTGTATTTTGCTTATAGTATCAGGCAGGCAGTAACGGCATGATTCCGTCCCTTTCTGCTTGCCGCCTGATGCTTACTGTATTCGGCCGCCTGATTTACAAAGGCCTCAAGCTGTATTTCCAGTGTCGGCGACTCTGTCCCATCATAAGGCATGCTGATGCAGGGAATTCCGTAATCCCTGCTCAATCCGTGCATAAGCGTTGTAACGACGGTTCCCGGCATGCACCCGAAGGGCATTGCATTGACGATACCCGACGCCCCTCTCTCTATGAGGTCGATGCTTTTCCCAATGCTCAGGACCGCTTCTCCCTCAAAGGAATCGTGCAGATAAGGGGAAGCCTTTCTCAGTATCTCCTTAGTGTCAGGCTCTTTCAGTGACCTGAGAAATCCTGTGAAAAACCTAGCCAGTCTGTGCTCAATCCTCTTCTGAAAAAAAGTATTCAGAAGAATTTTAATCATAGCAGACCTGTCTCTTTTAATCAAGGCCTTTCTGACCGCCATATGGTTTACGTAGTAGATCCATTCTTCCATGGGAGCGAGCCGTACCTCACCTCCCAGTGCCTCGATCTTTCCGATGAGGTCTTCGTTTGAGAACCTGTGACTTCTGACAAATATCTCGCCCACAACACCTATCAAGGGCTTCGTCCCACTGTGTTTTGGGAGTCTCTCGAAGTCTCTCCGGAGCTTAAGCATCACCGCTTCAATATTGCCATCGGCCCCTCTCAGTGAGGTGTATATCTTCCTCCTGTATTCCTCGTGCAGTGTGTCAGTGGCTCCATTTTCCCTCTCGTACGGTCTAGTCTCATGAACGCATTTGTTCAGCAGTTCATATGCAATAATCCCCTCCCATGCGTGGGAAGAGAAGTCCTTACCTACAATGCCCAGTTCTTGGTAGAAGTTCGCGTCCTGATTGGGAGAGAAGATCGGGATATCGTGATATCCAAGTTCATCGAGCACCATCCTGTGAAATACGTTGTACTGGCCGAACCTACAGGGCCCTGTTCCGGAGGGCATGAAGAATGCGGAACGGTCAGGCACAAAGCCGGAAGAAAAGACCTTCTTTAGCATGTCCCCAGTGGTGACAGTGCAGGGGTAACATTCCTTCCCCGAAACGTGGCGTCTCCCGAGGTCAATTGCCTCTTTGTCCGTTTCCGGAAGTATCTCCGAAGGGACGCCGCATTTCTCGAAGGCGGCGGCGATAGCAAGGGCGTGGTCGGTCATGAACGGAACAAACACAGTGCGCGACTGATGACTGTTCAAGACTGCTGAGTACCGGACAGGGGACACCGTCCTGGACTGACTGCTCCTACAACGGAGTCGGCTTCCGATGCTGTCAAGGAATGCTTCGCACCTAGTAATTGCACCAGCGTCCGCGCTGTGCTCGTCTATCTCTATCTGCAGGAAGGGCTTGTTTTTCATTTCTTCTTTAAAAAATTTGATGATGAAAGAGTCGGGTCCGCATGAAAAGTTGCCGATAAAGATGGCATAAAGATGCGGGTGCTCCCGTAGAAAGCGAGCGACTTTTAGTATCCTCTGCCCCGATCTCCAGTACATATTCGGCCATCTGTCGTCGATACGAGTGCTCAGTGCTGGGATAAAATCCATCGGAACCGCAAGGACGCCGAGGTCTGCGAGCTTCTTCGGGATATTGAGATTCATACCGCTGTCGAATGCGTTATAAGTTCTTCCTATGATGACTATAGTATTCTTCCGGATGGAAGAGAGGACCTCGCTTCCCTTTGCCCTTATCGCGTCAGAGAACTCTCCCTGGGTTCTTTCCGCGGTCCTAATCGCTCGCATTACGACGTTTTTCTTTATCCCATAGGGCTTGAAAACCCTCATGATTTCATCTCTAAGTGCTGTCTTTCCAGCCCTAAGGTTCACGATGGGGGCAATGATTTCTACGTCAGCATGAGCGACCCTCGCAGCATACGGAATCGTTTGTGTGAGAGGGCAAGCGTATCCACTTTCGAACTCATCGTCTTCCGAATTCATATTTATGAAGCTTGGTATGAGTAGGGTCTTCAAGCCTTTTCCGATAAGGTATTTTATATGTCCATGTGCGACCTTTACAGGGAAACATGTGTCTGCAAGAACGCTCTCGGTACCGATGGTGATGATCTCCCTGTTTGTTTTTGGTGAAACTTCGGCATCAAATCCGAGTTCCCAGAGAAGAGTTGTCCAGAAGGGAAGATAATCATGGAAGAAAAAGATGTAGGGTATCCCGATCTTGCATGATGTGGGATGAGTAAAATGTGACGGGTTTCCATTGTTTGACGAGTTGAAATTTGTACATGATGCCTTACGGTCGTTGTAAGCTTTCCAGAGCATATCTTCCCTGAATTCAAAAAGATCTGGTATAGCGGTGGAGGCCTTCCGCTTCCTCACGTCATACTTTTCGCATCTCCCTCCATAGAAAAGAACAGTACCCTCTCCTTGGATTTTCACCCTGTTTATCTCGCATACATTGGAGCATCCCCTGCAGTCAAAGGACGAGACTTCATAGGAGCGGCGCGAAAGTTCAAACCCCTTGAAACGGGTTTGGTGTAGTGGAGGCACTTCCCTTTGGTCCTCCCCGGCGAGAGGGGAAATCTTGTGGGTATCGGCGTTCCGTGTTCCGTTGCCTTCCACGCCATATTTAATGTTTCTCATCGCGATAAGGGCCATACCGATTGCTCCAGTAACGTCATGATGTGGAGGAACCGTTAGGTTCCTGTTAAGATATTTTTCGAAAGCTGCAACCACCGATTTGTTAAAGGCAACTCCTCCCTGGAAAAATATGTTTTCACCGATGGGTTTTCCGCCTACGACCTTGGTGATATAGTTCTCCACTATGGAGTAGGCTAGACCTGCGAGAAGATCGTTCTTGTCCGCGCCCTTTTGGAGGTTCGCCATAAGAGAGTTTTCCATAAAGACGGTGCACCTTTCACCGAGCCTGCACGGGTTTACCGATGAAAATGCACAGTCGGCGAATTCACTTCTCACCGAGATGTTCAGCTTCTCGGCCTGTTCTTCGAGGAACGAACCTGTACCTGCGGCGCATGCCTTGTTCATCTCGAAGTCCACAATAATTCCGTCTCTCAGGGATATGTACTTTGAATCCTGACCCCCGATCTCAAATATGGTGTCCACCCTGCTATCGATAAAGGCGGCAGCAGTTGCCTGAGCTGTGATTTCGTTCTTCACTATGTCGGCACCCACGTAGTCGGCGATCATATAGCGGCCTGATCCTGTGGTTCCCACTCCCACAATCTCCACTCGCTGGCCTATTTCCTCCCCTATCTCCCTGAGCCCCTGGTTCACGGCCTCTATCGGTCTGCCGGCGGTCATGAGGTATCTTTTTGATAGCAATCGGCCGTTCTCATCTATGACAGCCAGGTTTGTGCTTATTGAGCCGATGTCGATGCCCAAGAAGGCCCTCGTTTTGTGTGGTTGCTGCCGCACGGTAGGGTGTTCATCATCCAACGTCGAGCTTTGAACTTCAAACTTCAGTCTTTCAGGTAGGTGTCTCTCAAAAAAGTGGTCGCCTTCCGAAATAAGTGGCTTGTGGCCGTAACCCGAAAACCGGGCCGAGTCAAGGAGAGACCTAAGTCTACCAAGGGCGAAATTATGAAGAGTCCCTTCGTCCACGTCCTTCATTGCCGCACCCAAGGCTCCCATCAGTGCGAAGTCATCTGGAACAAAGAACCGTTCAAAACCAAAGACCTCTCTGAAAGCCCTTACCATGCCCCTGTTGGCGGCGACGCCACCGTGGAAGGAGACAGGTTCTTCAATACTCCTTCCTCTCACAATGGAGCCCCTGAAGTTTCTAGCAACGGCAAAGCAAAGGCCCGCAACGATATCCTTTACAGGGGTCGCGATCTGCTGGAGGTGTATCATATCGGACTTTGCAAAAACGCTGCATCTGCCGGCTACGCGGGAGGGCTTGGATATAAGAGCGAGTTCGCTGAATTCCTCTATCGAGAGCCTGAGTCTTTCTGCCTGCTGGTCGAGGAAAGAACCAGTACCCGCTGCGCAGACCGAGTTCATGGAGAAGTCCTTGATTCCATTCTTGCCTAGGATGATGAGCTTTGAATCTTCTCCACCGAGCTCGATTATTGTCTTGACGTGAGGAAAGAGTTTCCTCGTGGCATATGTCTGCGCCACAAGTTCATTTGTAAAGCCGATAGCGAGAGAGGCCGAGATCAGTTTACCCGAGGATCCTGTGACTGACAGGGAAACACCACTGGAGGATGAGGGGGTCTCTGACAACGCTTTTTCAAGGAGTTCTGCGGCAACCTTCACTGGGTGACCCTTATGCCTTCTGTAATAACCATTTCGCTTATTGCCTTCCTTGTCCAGAACTACAAGCTTTACACTCACCGAACCTGCATCAAGACCGATGAATACCATTCATCCTCCGCCGATCACCTAGGGTTATAAAGTCATCACGTGTATAATTTTATCACATCACGCTCAAACAGTGAACGTCCTACCCTGTCAGACAAATCACAGCACTCGGCGATCCATGTGCTATACTTAAGGTGCCAGCTGATATGGATATACATCATCTCAGAATCTTTGCGTCGGTCTTTAAGAATAAAAGCTTTTCTAAGGCGTCGGAGGAACTCTTCCTGACTCAGCCGACCGTCAGTGACCATATCAGAACGCTTGAAGAAGAGCTCTCTTGCCGACTCTTTGACAGGTTGGGCAGGTCCATTGTCCCTACAAAGGAAGCAAGGGCATTATATGCTCATGCGGTGGAGATAATAGAGAAGGCTGATTCCCTCAGGGGGGTTATCGGACAGGTCAGGGATGAAATTTCGGGCGAGCTGATTATCGGTGCGAGCAGTATTCCGGGTACGTATCTTATGCCTTCCTTCATCGCAGCATTCAGAGAGGTCTATCCCTTAACTTCATTTCATGTAATCGTATCCGACTCGAGGGATATTGTTGGAAAAGTTCTCAAACATGATCTGCTCTTAGGGATTATCGGAGCAAAATTGACCAACAACCAGATACAGTACGTTCCCTTCATGCAGGATGAAATGATCGCGGTGGCAGCGTCATCCTTGATAAAGGATGGCGTAATAAAACTGAAGGATCTCAAAAAAATCCCTATGGTTCTGAGGGAAGAGGGGTCTGGAACTCGGTATGAAGTCGAAAGGATTCTCGAAAATAAAGGGGTTGCCCTTGATGAGATTAGCATCGCGGGTATTTTCGGTTCCACTGATGCGGTAAAGCAGGCGGTAAAGGCGGGACTCGGGATCTCTATAGTGTCAAGATTCTCCGTGGCAGATGAACTGAAACACAGAATTCTCAAAGAGATAAGACTGGAAGACGTCCAGATGAAACGTAACTTTTATACTATCACACATAGAAAGAGGATCCTCCCTCTGGCATATAGCGTCTTTCTGAAATTCATTAGGAGTGAAGCGCAGAATCACTGAAATCAGATTTAAATCTGTCTTTTAAGTTTCTTTTCCGCACCGCCCATGTCCGATGGTCAATTTCCTTTGAACTTCCGGCAGTCACTAAATTTACCTAATTGAGGCGTCGCCATTTTCCTGTGCGAAATTTTTCCCAAATGGCCTTCTATGCTCACATGGCGGGAAGTCCGGCACGTATAACGGCAAAAGGCAATATAGTTGGCCTTAACTATAGACACAATCTATTTGACATATTAATAATCTCTATCTATTCTTTACGAAAATGGCGCAGTTCCATTAAAAGCATAAAAAACCTGAAAGGGGGCATAGTTATGGCCAAGATTGCGATTGATCCGGTCACGAGGATCGAAGGGCACCTGAGGATTGAGGCGCAGGTGGAGGGGGGCAAGGTAGTGGAAGCATGGTCGTCAGGCACCATGTGGCGGGGCATCGAGATTATTCTTAAGGGGAGGGACCCGAGAGAGGCATGGG
>CAZNTS010000017.1:0-3777 GCA_964576045.1 uncultured Nitrospiraceae bacterium
CAAACTTCTTCTGCGAGCCTTCAGCGATTTTTTTTGCAACCTTTCTGCAGAGATTTGCTATCTCCCTTTCGAGGTTCCTCACCCCTGCTTCCCGGGTGTACTGGGAGATAACTTGCAGTAGACCGGCATCCGTGATCTTCAGTATCTTTTTCGTGATCCCGTGCTCGTCCAGTTGTTTCGGGATGAGATAATTCTTTGCGATCCCGAGCTTCTCTTCTGCGGTATATCCAGAAAGGTAAATGATCTCCATCCTGTCCCTCAGCGGACTAGGTATGGTATCCACAAGGTTTCCCGTAGTGATGAACATCACATTCGTCAGGTCAAAGGGCACCCCGAGATAATGGTCCTGAAAGGAAAAGTTCTGCTCAGGGTCAAGAACCTCCAGAAGAGCGGAAGAAGGGTCGCCCCTGAAATCCATGCCGATCTTGTCGATCTCGTCCAGCATGAATACAGGGTTGTTAGTACCTGCCTGCCTGATACCCTGGATAATCCTCCCAGGAAGAGCACCGACATAGGTCCGCCTGTGGCCACGAATCTCTGCCTCATCCCTTACGCCGCCCAGAGACATGCGCACGAATTCCCTTCCTAAAGCGCGTGCAATAGATTTACCTAGAGATGTCTTGCCTACTCCAGGAGGGCCTATAAAGCATAGGATCGGGCCTTTCATCTTCTCCTTCAACTTTCTGACACTAAGATATTCAAGAATGCGTTCCTTCACCTTTTCGAGGTCGTAATGGTCTTTGTTCAGCACCCTCTCCGCGGCCTTGATGTCAAGCTTATCTTTTGTACTCTTGGACCATGGGAGTTCGACCATCCATTCTAGATAGGTCCGCACTGTTGCAGCCTCCGCGCTGTCCGGATGCATTTTTGCAAGACGCTTCAGCTGTTTCTCGCTCTCCTTCATCACTTTCTCGGGCATTTTCGCCTCTTCTATCTTCTTTCTGAACTCATTAATCTCTTCTGCCCGCTCGTCAATCTCGCCAAGTTCCTTCTGTATCGCCTTGAGCTGTTCTCTCAGAAAATACTCCCTCTGCGTCTTGTCGATTTCACCCCTTGCCTCAGTCTGAATCTTCTGCTGTACGATAAGGAGCTCGATCTCCCTGCTCAGTATATCGCTGACCCTCTTCAGCCTCAGAACGGGAGCTATAATCTCAAGGATTTCCTGAGCCTGTTCCGTCTTGAGCCCCAGATTCGATGCTACAAGGTCGGCAAGCCTTCCCGGATCGTCAAGATTCTCTACCACTACCATGATGTCGGGAAGCACAGTCTTACCCAAGGAAACAGCCTTGTCCAACTGCTCCTTCACCGTCCTAATGATCGCCTCTGTCTCTATGGTCATCTCTTCAGGTTTCTGATCCACAATCTTCTCTATGGTGGCTGTGTAGAAAGGCTCGGTCTGAGTAAACCCAAGCACTTTGGCCTTACTCACGCCCTGCACGAGGATTTTCACCCTGCCGTCAGGTAGTTTCAGCATGCGCATGATAATTCCCACCGTCCCTATGGAATACAGGTCTTCAGGCGCCGGATTCTCAACGTTCAGGTCCCTCTGGGTGACTAGCATGACCATCCTATTCGCATCCAGTGCGTGATCGATCGCCTTTATGGACATCTCCCTTCCCACAAAGAGCGGGAGGATCATATAAGGAAATACCACAATATCCCTTACGGGAAGCACGGGCAGGGAATCAGGCACTTCAACTTCTTTTTCTTCCTTCTGTTCAATCTCCGCCATGTCGTCCGTCCTCACTGTTCAGATTCATTCCTCCTTGTTCTCTATGCTAATCTTGATGACTCTTTCCTTTAATTTAGGGAACGTCACAGTTATCACCCCGTGATCATACCATGCCTTTCCCGCAGCCGCGTCAACGGGAACCGGCACCTTGATTATCCTCCTGAAGCTCTCAAAGTTCCTTTCCATGCAGATGTACCGCAGCTTCTTTTCCCTGTGTCCTTCTCTCTTTACTCCTTCAACAATAATGACATCCTCATACACCTTTATCAAGACATCTTTTGGATCTATTCCTGGCAAGTCCATTTCAAGGACAATATCCTCGCTTGTCTCGTACACATCCATCAGAGGCAGTGAGCAGGCTGCCTCCCGTTGAAAATAGAGCAGGTTACATGAAGACACGTTAGTCACGTCTCTTCTGAGACACCCTCGATTCTTCATTTTGACAAAAAGAATCGGGGGACCTAATGTTGCTAGCGATCCCGAGAATATACGCCTTGAACTGATCGGAAACTTCCTTGTTGTTCAGTGCGAAATCCACAGTCGCCCTGAGAAAGCCGACCTTATCCCCTGCATCGTACCTTTTCCCCACAGTGCGGTACCCGTAAATGGGCCTCTTCCTGAGCAGTTCCCTCAGCGCGTCAGTTAGCTGGATTTCACCGCCGGCGCCAGCCTTTTGTCTTTCAAGTATCCCGAAAACATCAGGAGTGAGTATATACCGTCCTATGATCGCAAGATTTGTTGGCGCCTCTCCCTTTTCCGGTTTCTCCACTAAACTGCGGATAAGGTAAACATCTCCATCCTGTACTCCATCGATAATGCCGTATTTATGGACATCGGACTCAGGCACTTCTTCTAAGGCAATCACAGGACCATCCACTCTCTCATAGACCCTGATCATCTCAGCCAGCAACGGGTATGCCGGATCAATGACGTCATCACTCAAGATCACAGCAAAGGGCTCATCTTTCACATAGGGTCTTGCACAGAGTATGGCGTGACCGAGACCAAGGGCTACCTTCTGTCTTATATATGCAAAGTTGATATGGCTCAGCTTGTTTATCTCTTCCAGCAATTTCTTCTTACCCGCGTTCTTAAGTTTTTCTTCAAGCTCGTAGGCTGAATCAAAGTGATCCTCTATTGCCCGCTTATGTTTCCCCGTGATGATAATGAAGTCCTCAATGCCGCAAGATATCGCCTCCTCGACAGCATACTGGATCATGGGCTTGTCGACTATGGGAAGCATCTCCTTGGGAGACGCTTTTGTAGCCGGCAAAAACCTAGTGCCGAGGCCTGCAGCCGGCAATATCGCCTTCATGATCTTCTTCTGCTTCATAATTGTTTCCTTCTTCCTCCTGTGTTCCAGGTTTCGCAAACCTCAGTCAGTGACGCGATGTCTATTACAACTTCTTGATTTATAAAAGAACTCCATCTCGCATCTTGCCAAAGACCGCCAAGCTTCCGTTCTATAATACCATAACAGACGGCTTATTTTAACTTGAGCCATATAGTGAAAAGGGACCGATCCTCTTACCGTTATCCTTTTGACAAAGCTACATTTCCGAGATACACTTCAATTGAGATGGTCAAAGAGGACCTTAAACTAAAGCATCTCCTAACGATGAAGGCATCACAGACAACAGACCGCAACTAATAAGTATGCGTGAAAGGAGGGTCCATGACAGTGAAGAACCTCATGGATGTATTGCAGAAGTACCCGCCCAATATGAAGGCCGTCACCTACAACGCAACCGGCAGTATAGTCGAGGTGGCACATGCAGAGGTCTTGCCGGGCGAAGATGAGGTCTGGCATGAAAAACAGGGGGACGATGTCTTGCTGATATCGTAGTCTTAAAGCCAGCCGTAAAGTTTACGCTTTAGGCTCGCCGTAAGGCCGAAGACAGCGTCTCTCACGTCCTGAACCCCGAGCGCCTCCTAGAAGGAGCTTCTTTGCCTTCAAGATCAATCACGGCAATTACTTGGGCGCCAAGCAAGAGGATAACAGCTGCAAGTTCAATACTTAGCAAGATCACTACTGCTGCTGCAAA
>CAZNTS010000018.1:0-3185 GCA_964576045.1 uncultured Nitrospiraceae bacterium
TTCTTGCGGCGCGTTGAGGGCGAAGCGCAGGCCGGGGCTACCGAGAGCGAGCGATCAGAATATAGGTTGCGGCACGCTACCCTCTGGATCGAATACGTGATCAAAGTCGATCCGTTCAGTAGCCTGTTTCGGCCTCTCCCCTAAGTAGACTTCGAAAGCGGTTCGTCCCATCCCGAGTTCCTGCAGGTAGACAACTTCGGCAAACCGGCAGTCGATCACCGGATTGCGGTCGTCGTCTTCATTGGGAATCAGCGAGTGCTCTTCTGCGTAGCCAAGCCGGAGTGCTTCCTGAAAGGCCGCATCCCGATTCTCACTGAGGAAAATATGTTCGGACT
This sequence comes from uncultured Nitrospiraceae bacterium, assembly GCA_964576045.1. Taxonomy (GTDB): domain Bacteria; phylum Nitrospirota; class Thermodesulfovibrionia; order Thermodesulfovibrionales; family UBA9159; genus CAZNTS01. The sequence continues at coordinate 336 of CAZNTS010000018.1, forward strand.
CTCGCCAGTGAGTCAGTCCGTGGCCTTCTTCCAGTACAGCCCACCTCAGCCGCGCTTGAAACCACTCCCGTGGATTCATTGTGGTCATGCTTTTGCTCCCTTGTTTTTCGCCAGCGTTCTGCGGAATCGATAACTCTCGGTTCCGGTCTCAATGATGTGTGCACGATCGGTCAGCCGGTCCACCATGGCCTTGCACAGCCGCGCATTGGGGATCATCGTGGTCCATTCGGAAAACGGTAGATTCGTGGTGATGATTACCGACGCTCGTTCCGCTCGCCCTCCAATCACCTGAAACAACAGCTCGGCAGCCGCATCCGGCGTAGCCACGTAACACATCTCATCCAGCACGATCAGTTCGTAACGGTTCCAACGATTCACTACCCGGTTGATTTCATTCTTTTGTCGCGCTTCGTTCAGTTCATTCACCAGCTCGGCTGCCGTAGCAAAGCGCACGCGCCGGCGTTGCTGACACGCCGCCACGGCCAGCGCGGTCGCCAGATGGGTTTTCCCAGTCCCGGTATCACCAATGAAAATCACGGGTTCGGTCCGAGCCACGTACTCCCCTTCGGTCAACTTACGAAGTCGTGCAGACGGTATATGCGCCGCGGTTTCAAAGTCGAACTCCTCCAGCGTCTTCACCTTCGGAAAATGCGCTTCCTTGATGCGTCGCTTCACCACGTTCCGCTCCCGCTCTTCCACCTCGGCTTCCAACAGAGCATCTAAATAACTAAGATGGCTTTGCTTCTCCTTCACCGCTTGCTCGGCCAGACGCGCGCTCTGACTGGCGATGGTCGGCAGGTGCAGCCGTTGGCAGGACTGTTTGATGGAAGCGACTTCCAGTGCTGTTTTCGTTTCGCTCACTGGATCACCTCCCCGGCGCCGGCCGTCAGTAGCCGGTCGTAGTCCTGCAAATGCGGCTGCGGCCTTTCGTACTGGTTGAGCCAGCCAACCTCTAGCGCCGCGGCCGCAACACGCTGCTCGCCGCGCTCTATCTCCAGCAGGTAGCGGATCACGGCCACATCCGAGCCCCCTAGCGCCAGGGCTTGCTCCACCGCTCGGCGCATCGGTTCGTAACCGTACTGGCGGCCGAGCAACAGGACCTCAATCATGGCGCGGGTGCCATCCTGCCGTCCCCGCCGTTGCCGCAGCCTCTCCCAGAAGCCATCGAAGCTGGCCGGCCAGCGCCCCTGCGCGCGCCACTGCTCCAACGGCATCGATCCCGCCAAGGCGCCCGGTTTCTTTGCCAGTGCGTCCAGGTAATGCTCGAGATTCAGCACCTTCTGCTGCCGCCCGAAACATCGCTCGTGCCGAGCCATGCACCGGCCTTCCTGCCAGATCTCGACATACGCCGCGTACGTCTTGGCCGCGACCTGCGTGCCCGGCGGCAAGGGTGCCGAGTAAAAGTTCGTCAACACATTTACCGTGCCGCTGCTGTTGACCTCCGGGAACGAAATCGCCGCCAGGTCGAATCCTTCCTCGGCCAGCGGTCGCAAGTGCTCGCGCTCGATCGCCATGCCCGTACCGACGGTCTGTGTGCGGCCGGCGATCACCCGCTGTTCTTCTTCTCGACTGGCGGCTCGCAGCAGTTGGTTCAGATGCTCCAGATCGTGCGCCTGCGGCAGCGGTACCATATGGTTCCGCCGGAAGTAACCCTGTTCACCCTCCACGCCACCCTTTTCGTTACCGCGAGCCGGATTGCAGAAATCGCTCTCAAATCCCCAATGCGAGCGGAACGCGATAAACCGTTCGGTCTCCTGGCGTTGATGCCCGCGCAGTATCTTCTTTACTGCGCTCGTCAGGTTGTCGTACCGCAGCACGGCGAAGGTTCCGCCGAAATGGTAGAAGGCGGACTCGTGCGCTTCCAGAAACGCCTGCTGCGTGGCGTGCGGATAGGCCTGGTGAAAAGAGCCACCGCTCGCCATCGAGCGCATACAAAAGATGAACAGCTTCTGTCTTTCGCCGTCCAGATCGGCCCAGGCTTCATACCAATCCACCTGCGCTTCACGGCCCCACCGGTAACTCTGCGGTACGAACGTCTCACCTCCGCTCAGCCCCATCGCTCGCTTGCGCTCGCGTACGTACCGCCGTACCGTGCACTCGGCTACCTGAACCGCAGGCACCTCCTTCCGCAGTCGCACCCAGATCCGATGCGCCGTGTGGCGCTGCTTGCGCGGCGCCTTGCGGTCGGCTTCCAGAATGCCATCGATGAACTCCCTGGCCGGACCCAACTTCGGCCGTTCCCGCACTGGCGTCTTCCTCGCCGGCGGCACGGCGTTCGCGATCGCCTCCCGCACCATGCGACGGTGTACCCCTAATTTCCGCGCCACTCCCTTGATGGTTCCGACGCCATGTTCGTACTCGCGCCGGATCTGTTCGAATAGCTCCACTTTCCTTCTCCTTTTCACCGGCCTCCATTCCGGGCCGCCAAGCCCAAAACAGAATAGCCCGTTTATGTTTCAGAAGGGGAGCCAAATCAGAGTAGCGAAGTGGGCCAATTCAGAGTAGCGAAATCACTCTGGGGATCGGAACCCGAATCCTACAAGAACAAAGCGGGAACGTGAATGCCAAGCTGGAAACCTTTGTTCTTTACACTCTCCGGCATACGTGCCTTACGCGGTGGGCAAAGCACATGGACCCGTACACCCTGCACGTTCTAGCTGGACACACCGACATGAACACCACGAAGCGTTACGTCCATCCAAGCGATGCAGATGTGCTGGAGGCAATCGAACGAGCGCGGGAGGTTCAGGGTGGGCATACTTTTGGGCATACCGACACTCCGCGAGTAGCGCCGGTCAAAAGAGTTACTGTAAGTGGATTGAACTGAAGGATTTATGGAGCCACCCGCCG
>CAZNTS010000019.1:0-9136 GCA_964576045.1 uncultured Nitrospiraceae bacterium
CGAGGGTAGAAAGATACCGCCGGAAAAAGTCAGAACACTTGCCGACGGCAGGATCTTTACAGGGCGACAGGCCCGGGATGTCGGTCTTGTGGATGAACTCGGAAATCTCGATGACGCGGTGAAAACGGCTGCGAAGCTCTCGGGCATAAAGGGTGAGCCAGAGGTGGTGACCAAGAAAGAGAAACTCTCGATCATAGATATGCTGAGGGGCAAGTTTCCCAAGGAATTGTCGGACATCTTCCCTGCGGTCAGGATTAAGTATGTTTTTTCACCGTAAGAATAAAGGTTAAGGTCGGGGTTAAGGTTAGGAAGATCTCACTCTTAACCTCAGCCTCAATGCTTGATTTTTGAAGAGGAGGGCTTTATGACAAAATCGGTTCTTATCGACAAGGTGGCAGAAAGGGTTGAAGGCCTTACAAGGAAACAGACGGAGATCATTGTGGAGACCGTCTTTGACGGGATAAAGGAGGCCCTTTCCAAGGGTGAGAAGATTGAGATACGCGGATTCGGCAACTTCAGACTCAAGCAGAGGAGACCGAGGAAAGCCAGGAATCCCAAGACAGGTGAGAGCGTGGATGTCCCCTCCAAAAGGGTACTCCATTTCAAGGTCGGCAAGGCCCTCAAGGACGCTCTGAACCCGCAGTAAAAAGAAGGCAGCAGCGTATAAGAAGGGCCGGTGTCTTTGTAGGAGACACCGGCCCTCTTCGTTTGGCGGACTCAGCTTGCCCGGTTGTCAGTTAAACTTCCCCTCGGCAAGCCGCGTGGGAGTTTGGAATGGGTTTGGTAAATGGTTACATCTTTTTCTGAGGATTGTATCTCCTCTCATACGATAACTGTAGTCCATAACTTCAAGCGCGAGGGCGACAGACCTGTCAGCGAGGGGACTTATGACACTCATGCATTGTCATGATCCTAATCATACATCTGACACAGTGTTAACCACAGAGACTATAAACACACCTCAAGCTCCCATTAACGAGTAGATGTGTTCATCAATTGTTTTAATTGTACGAAAAAGAATCTTAAAAGTGTGAGCTTCGGTATTGACTCTGGATCCTCCCAATCTTCTATCCCCCTTCCTATAACTTGTTTTTCATCCGATGAATCTGTTCTTGCCTCTGATGTGACAGTTGAGTTTTTGATGGGTTTTCCATTCTGATCCTTGTTGTATAATTACTCCATGTCACTCACGGATTTCCTTGATTCCCTCGAAGAAAAGCAGAGATTCGAGCTTCAACTTGCAGAGCACCGGTATCTCCCGCCTGTCGAGCCCAGATATAGGGAACTCGACCTCGATGTTGCCCTTAGGAATGTCCTCAAATACAAGGGTGTCACACAGTTCTGGAGCCATCAGGTCGAGGCGATAGAGCTAGTCCGCCAAGGTGAGAATGTAGTAGTTATGACGCCCACTGCCAGCGGTAAGAGTCTAATCTACAACATTCCTGTGATCGAATCCATAACGAAGGATCCCGATACAAGAGCGCTCTATATATTTCCTTTGAAGGGCCTCGAACAGGACCAGATGAAGAACCTTAACGAACTTTTCTCGGCACTGGACATACCTCCCTGCTCACCCTCCCCTCCAACCGCCGGCAATGAATCTCGCAAGGCTGGTAGAATCATAATCAGGCCAGCAGAAGTCTATGACGGAGACACAACACCCTACAGACGAAAGAAGATAAGGGATTCACTTCCCAATGTGATATTCACAAACCCCGACATGCTCCATCTTGCCATCAACCCCTTCCACCAGAAGTGGGAAGAGTTTTTGAGGCATCTAAAATACGTCGTGATCGATGAGATCCATACATACCGCGGGGTCTTCGGCTCCAATGTATCTCACGTCCTGAGGAGGCTTAGGAGAATATGTGCGCACTGGGGGTCGGCCCCCCGGTTCATCGCCTGCTCGGCAACCATTTCAAACCCTCAGGAACTGGTAGAGGGACTGACTGGACTACCGTTCAGGACTATAGTGGAAAGCGGTGCACCCAGTGCAGGCAGACACTTCATTTTTCTCAACACCTTTGACAGCCCATACACAGAGGCGACCTGGCTTTTCATCGAATGCCTTAAAGCAGGACTTAAGACCATCGTTTTTACAAAGGCACGGAAAATCACGGAACTTATCTACCGCTGGACTGTCGACAGGGCGCCTGAGTTTGTCGATAAGATAAGCCCCTATCGCGCAGGCTTCCTTCCGAAGGAAAGGAGGCAGATCGAGGAGAGACTCTTCAGCGGTGAACTCCTTGGAGTGGTCTCTACAAGTGCCCTGGAACTAGGTGTGGACATCGGCGGCCTAGACGCGTGTATACTCGTGGGATATCCTGGTTCGATATCGAGCACATGGCAAAGGGCAGGGAGAGCAGGGAGACAAGGACAGGAATCGGTTATTTTCTTGATCGGCATCCGGGACGCCCTCGACCAGTATTTTATGCGGCACCCAGCCTCCTTTTTCGAGAAGAGTCTTGAGGCCGCGGTCATAGATCCTGACAATAGGAACATTCTCAAGACGCATCTTTCATGTGCGGCTTCTGAAATTTATTTGAGAAAGGTCGACTCAGCATATGACCTAAAAAAGCTCAGGCCGGTCATCGACGAAAGCGTCAGAGACGGTCTTCTCCAGCCTGGGAAGACCGGCAACATATGGTTCTCAAGAAAGAGGATGCCACAGCGCGAGGCAGGAATAAGGGCGATCGGTGAGCCATTTGCAATAGTGGATGCCTCCGGAAGAAAGATAGGAGAATTGAGCGGTTACCGGGCTCTCAGGGAGGGATTCCCTGGTGCCGTTTATCTTCACATGGGAAGGCAATACATTGTCACTGGACTCGACCTCAAGCTGAAAAAGGTCTTTTGCAAGGATGCAGATGTACCTTACTACACGCAGGCGTTGTCAAAGGAGGAGACAGAGATCATCGAAGAGAAAGAAACAAGGGAAACGGCGAATTTCACCGTAACCTGGGGGTCTCTGAGGATGACAAACAGGATAACCGGATATGAAAGGAAGAACATCTTCGACAGGACAAGGATCTCCAGGCATGAGCTTGAAATGCCCGAGTACACCTTTGACACTGAGGGCCTTTGGATTAAAATCGACGGAGACATCCAAACCTCTCTCAAAGTTCATGGGTACGACGTTGCTGGTTCGCTTCACGCCACAGAACACGTGGCCATCGCATGTATCCCCCTCTTTGCGCTCTGCGACAAGGGTGACATCGGGGGCCTCAGCTATTCTCTCAATCCACGATTCAAAAAGCCGGCAATATTTATTTATGACGGCTATGAAGGGGGCATCGGCCTTACCAAAAGAGCTTTTGAGATGATGGAGGAATGGTTCAAGGCCGCTCTCTCGATCATCATGGAGTGCTCCTGCCATGGGGGATGTCCTTCCTGTGTCCAGGATCCGCACTGCGGCTCGGGGAACCAGCCTCTCGACAAAGAAGGCGCTAAGTCCCTGCTTGAGAGATGGATTGTCCAACCATAGACACGCGAAGGCAACATAGAAACATTGTAGCTGACGCAGCTTGACAGCCTTTTTGACTGCTATATACTGACAAATGAAGAGGATCCGGGATTGGATGACCTGGTATTGCAGATCAATAAGGATGGTACTCTACTGGAGTTTAGAGGAAAAACAGACAATGGTTTGTTGGTCTCGACCGACGGGATCGTAGGTAGGAGCATATACGACGTCATGGTGCCGGATATCGCCCAACCGGTCATGAACTGCGTAGAGAAAGCATTACAAACAGGAGATATGCAGAGTCTTGAGTACCAGAATTGGATGAACGATTATCACTATGCACTTAGATTCATAGTCACGGGTGACAACAAAGTACTGGTTTTTATAGGTGACATCTCGGACTACAAACACGCCGCAAAGAAGGCCGAGTATCTTGAATATCACGATATCTTAACGGATTTGCCAAATCGTTACATGTTCAATGACCGATTGAAACAGGCGATAGCACATGCTGACCGCGAAAAGAAGTTACTGGCAGTATTATTCCTTGATATCGACAATTTCAACCAAATTAATGAAACTATCGGACATAATGCGGGAGACTTTCTCCTAAAGAGTTTTGCCGAACGGTTGACAAAGGAAGTTAGGACAACGGATAGTGTCGCACATCTGTCGGAAGCTAAAACCGGATCGATGATGGCACGTTTTGGCGGTGATGAATTTACCGTACTTCTCAATGAGATTGAAGATGTTCACGATCCGGCCAAAGTGGCCAGCCGTATACTGAAGATGCTCTCTGTGCCTTTTATTATTGACGCTCAGGAAGTCTTTGTCACCGCAAGTATGGGTATAGCCGTATTTCCGGTGGACGGTAAGGATACCGACACCCTGCTGATAAATGCAGATGTCGCTAAGTCCCAGGCTAAAAAGCATGGAAGGAACAGCTATCAGTATTATTCGTCATCTCTGAACAAGTTCGCACTTGAGAGGTTTACTGTAGAGAATAAACTGCGTAAGGCGTTAGAGCACAATGAGTTCATGCTGTTCTATCAACCTCAGCTTGACTTGCGTAATGGGGGACTGCTAGGGGTGGAAGCTCTGATACGCTGGTTGCAACCTGACTTGATATTGACAAGACCTGGTGAGTTTATTCCCCTTGCTGAACGCACTGGCCTTATAATCCCCATGGGCGAATGGATACTTCGCGCCGCCTGTGAGCAAAACAGGGCTTGGCAGAAGGCAGGTCTCAGGCCCATGCTTATGACGGTCAATGTATCGGGCATCCAGTTCAGTCAAAGAAACTTCGTGGAAACTGTTTCTCGGATTTTGGGCGACTCGGGGCTAGGTCCCAACTACCTGCAACTGGAGCTGACCGAGAGCACCATTATGCTGGACACTGATCAAACCATTAAGAAACTGCTCGCGCTTAAAGAAATGGGCGTACAAATCTCAATCGATGACTTCGGTACGGGGTATTCCTCCTTAAAGTATTTAAAACGCTTTCCCCTGTCCACACTGAAAATTGACAACTCCTTTGTAAAGGATCTGACCTCGAGCCCTACCGATCAATCCATTGTGAATGCAATTGTAACTCTGGGACACAATTTTGATCTGAAGGTTATTGCCGAAGGGGTGGAAACGAAAGAACAACTGGCCTACCTACGCGGATGCGGATGTGAAGGAGTGCAGGGTTTCTTAATCTGCCCGCCCGTAAATTCTATTGCTCTTGCAGAGTTTACGAAAAGAAAAGTTCTTCTGAGCTCCTGATAACCTCCATGCAGACTATTGAACCTTACTTACTTCCCTTGCCCAGCAGTAATCTTCCGGATCGCAGGCAGCGCTTCAAGAGCGGCTTTTTCACCCTCAAGCACTGCATCGTGTCTCATAGAAAAATCAAATGAACTTATGTGACCAACTTTGGGCCTTATGACTACATCAGCGCCCTTGATCTGTATCGCGGTCAGTTTCGCATACATGATGCTGATCGCCTGTAGCAGGGTGTCTATGGTATTGTCAGGCTGGATATTATCAATGTCCGAGGCAATGTCCACTGCAATGACGATATCGGCACCCATCTTCCTGGCGGCATCAACGGCAACCGGGCTCACTACACCTCCGTCCACGTACATTCTGTTTTCGATCTTAACCGGTCTGAAAATACCAGGGATCGAGCAGCTGGCCCTGACTGCTTTCCCGGTATCACCTTTGCCAAAGATGATCTCCTGTCCGCTCTGAACATCAGTCGCCACAGAATAAAAGGGGATCCTCATCTTCTCCAATGGGGTATTCATCACCATGATATTGATGTACTCTTCAAGCTTTTCACCTTTTACAAATCCGTTGTCCGGGACTGCCAGATCGATGATGTCCCCTTTCTCAAGAGAAAAAGACATCTTCTGAAGCTGGAATGAGTTAAAGCCGTATGCATAGAGACTCCCAACAAAACTCCCTGCACTGGTCCCGACTATCATGTGGATCGGTATCTTATTGGATTCTAGGACCTTCAGGACACCTATGTGGGCAAATCCCCTGGACGCGCCTGCACCCAGCACCAAGGCTACCCTTGCCTGCCTAGGAAGCGGCTTCACCTCCCGGGGCGTACATGAGATCAGGCAGATGGAAAAAAATATGAGAACTGAGGCAATGGCCTTAGTCAATGTTTTTCAGGACTTCTCTTCAGCAAGCCCATGCCGATAAATTTCTGTTCTGTTGCGCCCTCCTCTCTTTGCCTCATAAAGGGCAAAGTCAGACGCGTTGATCAGCTTTTCCCCGGTGTCAATTGAGGGGTCGGGCGAGCTTGCGATGCCGATACTCACGGTAATATGTTTGCCTGGTATTCCAAAGAACTGATGTTCCGAAATAAGCTTCACCAGTCTCGATGCAAACAGCTCTCCGTTTTGCCGCTCTGTCTGAGGAAGCAACACGATAAACTCCTCTCCTCCCCACCGTGCAACCGTATCTACCTCGCGCGCATTATTCCTTATTATCTGTGCGACCTCCCTTAAAACAGTGTCTCCCATGCGATGACCAAATTCGTCGTTCACTTTCTTAAAGTGGTCAATGTCAATCATAAGGCACGTAAGTGAGGAGTTGTAACGTATCGTCCTGCCGAACTCACTCTCAAGTACGTTCTCGCAGTGTCTTCTGTTAAAGAGATTTGTCAGGGGATCAACTACCGCAAGGGTTTCCACTTTGGTGAGCATATCCTGTAACTGGCGGTTCTTTTCCCTCAACTCATCCTGAAGCGCTTTTGTCCTCAGGCAGGCATATATCCTCGCATTGAGCTCTATTTCGTTATAAGGCTTCGGCAGGCAATCCTCTGCGCCTGCTTCGAGACTCGAAACCTTGTTCTTGGTACCGCTTCTAGTAGTGATCATGATGATAGGGATCCCTTTGGTATGTTCGTTCAGTTTGAGCCAGCGGCAGACTTCATTGCCGTTTATGTCCGGCAGCACGTAGTCCAGGAGCACAATGTCCACAGGCTGGGTTCTGACCTTCATTATCGCTGATTTGCCGTCCTCGACCCAATTCACCTCATAGCCGTTGTTCTCCAGAAAGTCCTTGGTAACTTTCGCCTGAGACTTGCTGTCTTCTACAAGGAGGATTCTTGCCTTGCTCATTGTGGGTTACCGATATACATTATTACAGAAGAATATATTATTGGGCCATTTTTTTTCAAATACTCCTGTGACAGGACGGGATAACGACCGGAAGGGCTGTACTATAGGAAGTCCTTTCTCACTTTGCGTCTGTTCGCCTCCAGCACTTTCTTTCTCAGCCGTATAGACTGGGGTGTCACCTCGACCAGCTCGTCTTCCTTAATGAACTCTATGGCCTGTTCGAGGCTCATGATCCTCGGCGGGATCAGTTGTAGAGCCTCGTCGGCATTGGCAGCACGGATGTTAGTCAGCTTCTTTTCCTTTATTACGTTCACATCGAGATCGTTGTCTCTGGAGTTCTCTCCAATAATCATCCCTTCATAAACAGCAGTATTTTCCCTAATAAAGAGCACTCCTCTCGGCTGGAGATGGAAAAGGGCATAAATCGTAGTTTGTCCGGCCCTGTCTGCGACAAGCGCGCCAGTCTGTCTCTTTGAAAGCGTCCCCTGCCACTGCTCATAGCCATCGAAAATGTGGTTGAGAAGCCCCGTGCCCCTTGTATCGGTCAGGAATTGCGACCTGAACCCTATAAGGCCTCTGGAGGGTATCCTGAATTCCAGCCTTACCCTTCCATAGCCATTGTTTTGCATCTTCTGCATTCTGCCTCTTCTAATCCCGACCTGCTGCGTCACAACCCCTACATAATCCTCCGGCACATCTATCACCAAGAGTTCCATCGGCTCGTGGAGAACTCCATTAATCCTCCTGGTGATGATCTCCGGCATGGAGACCGTCAGTTCATATCCTTCTCTCCTCATCATTTCTATGAGGATTGCGAGCTGCAACTCCCCCCTTCCCATAACACTAAAGGAATCCGTATCGGAAAAATCGATCTTTATCGCTACATTGTAGAGAAGTTCCTTTTCGAGTCTCTCTCTGAGTTTTCGGGACGTTACGTGATTACCTTCTTTCCCCGCCAGGGGAGATGTATTCACCAAGAACACCATAGAAATGGTGGGTTCGTCGACTTTTATCCTCGGAAGAGGCCTCGGGTTCTCCACACTTGTGACCGTGTCACCGATGGTTATACCCTCGATGCCGGAAAGGGCGACTATATCTCCCACTGAAGCTTCCTTTGCATCTATCCTTTGGAGTCCCTGAAACATGTACATTGCAGTAACCTTTGTTCTCGTCACCTCCCCTTCCCCTTTTGACATGGCAACGTAATTGCCCACTCGTACCGTACCGGAAAAAATACGTCCGATGGCAAGCCTGCCCACATAGTCATCGTAATCTATGTTTGTCACGAGGAGCTGCAGAACATCGTCACGTTCCCCGGAAGGTGGAGGAATAGTTTTCAGGACCGTCTTGAAAAGCGGCTCAAGGTCCTCTGATTCCTCTTCCATACTGAACTTCGCAAAACCCTGTTTGGCGTTCGTATAAAGCACGGGGAATTCGAGCTGCTCATCCGAGGCGTCAAGGTCGATAAAAAGATCATACACCTCATTGAGGACCTCCTGTATCCTTGCATCGGATCTGTCGATCTTGTTGATCACAAGAATCGGCGGGAGTTTCAGTTCCAGGGCCTTTTTCAGGACAAACCGTGTCTGTGGCAAAGGACCTTCAGAGGCATCCACAAGAAGCAACACCCCATCCACCATCTTAAGCGTTCTCTCGACCTCCCCGCCAAAATCCGCATGACCGGGGGTGTCTACGATATTGATTTTCACGCCGTTATACTGGACAGCGGTATTTTTCGCCAAGATTGTGATTCCACGTTCCCGTTCAAGGTCGATGTTGTCCATGACCCTTTCCTGCACCCTCTCGTTGGAACGGAAGATCCCGGCCTGTCTCAGCATACCATCCACAAGAGTGGTCTTGCCATGGTCAACATGGGCGATGATCGCGATATTTCTTAGGTCTTCCCGTCTCATGAATACTTATTTCTCCTTTAGGAACGTTTGCATGGTTGCGCATACCCCAAAGACTCACATCACCGAAGGTTTCTCAGGCAACGTCTCGGAAGGAACAATGCAGCATAAGTAATCTACCACAATTATGAGCACAAAAGCCAGTG
>CAZNTS010000020.1:0-3082 GCA_964576045.1 uncultured Nitrospiraceae bacterium
AGGCAGAGAAGTCCGGATAATCGTGAAGCCCGAAGATGTCACGGATGATATGGCCTCCATGCTCTCAAGAGACCTCTCGAAGAAGATCGAGGCAGAGATGAGCTATCCAGGGCAGATAAAAGTTACTGTCATCAGGGAATCGAGATTTGTGGAGTATGCAAAGTAAGCTGATTGAAAAAAACTCACCATATGATCAGAAAGATACAGATTCATCGAGATTGCAAAAACTCTAAGGAGGTATATTGCTTGAGGGAAATTGGAATAATTCCTTAATATCGTCTTTAAAGAAATGCCTTTCCTCTCTTTTTCCATGCCTCTGATATTTATGTAAGTTAGTTATTTTATGAAAATATTATTCATTGGAGATATAGTCGGCACGGTCGGAAGGACGGCCGTTAAAGCGCTACTGCCCTCGGTTGTGGACCGCTACAAAATCGATTTTGTGATAGCCAATGGCGAAAATGCTGCAGGAGGTTTCGGTATTACGGAGAAGGTTGCAACCGAGATCTTTGGCAGCGGCGTGCACGTGATCACCAGCGGAAACCACATCTGGGACAAGAAAGACTGTGTCCCGTATATTGCAAAAGAAAACAGGCTCCTGAGGCCAGTGAATTATCCCCCCGGTGTTCCTGGTTACGGTAGTGTTGTCTGTGCCCTTCCCTCCGGCCTAAAGGTGGGAGTCGTGAATATTTCAGGCAGAGTTTTCATGACGGGCATAGACTGTCCGTTCAGGACGGGGCTCCATGAGATAGAGCATGTGCAAAAGGATACCAAATTCATAATCGTCGATTTCCACGCAGAGGCGACTTCCGAAAAGATCGCGTTTGGATATTTCATCGACGGCAAGGTGAGTGCTGTTGTAGGGACTCACACTCATGTCCAGACTGCAGACGATAAGATCCTGTCAGGGGGCACTGCCTATATCACCGATGTAGGCATGACCGGTCCTGCCGATTCAGTGATCGGTATAGAGAAAGAACAGATTATAGAGCGCTTTCTCCTCCAGATGCCGAAAAAATTTGAGACCGCCAAGGGAAGTTCTGTTTTTTCGGCAGTCGTGATCGGAGTTGATGACAGGACTGGAAGGTCGACCGCGATACAGAGGTTACAGTTGACGAGCCCTTAACCAACAGAGCTCAGCCATAGAGACACCAGACATCCCCTGCTCTGGGAACCACTGCTGGATTTCGTAGTACCTGTTAACTTGTCTTTCTTAGAAATCTTGGCCAACCCGGAGTTGATCTCACAGCAAGAATCGACTTGTCCGTTCCGTGCTCGTGTTCCCATTCTCTTCCTCTAGAGCTTCTGTGGTAAAATATTTTTTTAGCTGACTGTGATACTTAACAGGAGGATAAAATATGGAAGCTAAGGTCAGGCATGTGGAAGGACTCCAATTTGTGGGTGAGGCATCTTCGGGGCATGCTGTCGTCATGGACGGCGATATAAAGTTCGGGGGAAGAAACACCGCTGTTAGGCCAACAGAGCTGCTGCTTATAGGCCTGGGGGGCTGTTCCGGAATGGATGTTATCTCAATCCTGAAGAAAAAGCAGCAGGATGTGAGAGGGTTTGATATAAACGTTGAAGGTCAAAAGGCTGAAACCTATCCCCAGAAGTTTACCGATATTACCCTGGAATTCGTCGTTACTGGCCATAACATCTCAGAAGAAGCTGTGAAGCGGGCCGTAGATCTCTCCATGGAGAAATACTGTTCAGTAAAAGCAACTTTAGAGGGTTGCGCTAAGATAGAATTCACATACAGGATAATCGAAGTTTAGCGAAAGCCCGGCATTGGGCTGACACCGGGCTTTCGTTATTGTTCGCCCTGCCAGCCTTCCTGAATTTATCCTCTGCTACCTTCTCCAACCGCCGAAAGACCCTCTGCTGCCCAAGGATCTTCCAATACTTGAGGAGTTGCTGAACGATCTGCTGCTCGATGGCATACTATAGGCTCTGCCGCTGTGTGATGAAGCGTAGGACCTGCTTACCACCGAAGACTCATAGGTCCTCCCTGGAGCACGAGGTTCACTGAATGCACGTCTCCCGCCTGTAGGAGGGGTAAATGTCCGCCCGCTTGCCGGATGTGAGCCCGATACCGTATTACGTGCTCCATAAGAACTCACGTTCCTGTTTTGCATCGCCTGCCCGGATAAAGTTCCGGGTTGGGAAACTCGTCTGCCAGTTCCTATCGCACTGTTTAGGCTTCTGCTGAAAATCGCCTGCGCGCTGCTCCTAGCTGCAGGACTGGACCAGCCACTGCCCGTGTTGTCAGCAAAGGCTCCGCCACCTACTCTTCGCGCCGGGTCTATTCGGGATATTCGACCTGCACTTGCGTCGCGAAAATGATTGGTAACGAACTCGCCGTGCTCCCGAAATCCATCATGGTGATGGTGACCGTGTCCGTGGATTTCAATATCAAAGTCTTGCAGGACAAAAAATCCCGGGAACCAGAAATCCCACCACCAAAACGGATAAGGAACCAAGCTGTAAAGGTAATAATAATCAGGGGGCGGCACATAGTCGGTGACCACAGGGGGACCCTCGTCGTAGTAATAATTGTTTATGACTGAAGAGTTGGGACTGTAACTCGGAGCACTGCCCTCATCCTGCTCAGCAATGGAGGGACTTATATGCAAGCCGTAACCACCCATTACGCTATCGAACGTCTTTAACACCTCATCTCTATCGATGGTCAGTTGTCTGCCATCAGCTGCGTCACCCACTGCAGTCCTCAATTCTCCAGCAATGTCGGGCGTGACTGGATAATCAGCGATCCAGCCGTTTCGGGGAGCCACACCGACAGTGACAAGCATATCTTCCGCCTGCTTTTCGTCAGAAGTTATCCCGAGCTTAAGCGCAGTGACGAGCTTCACCGCCAGTGCACCTTCCCGAACCAACGGCTGAGACATTGGGGCTTGCGTGGTTGCCCCCTGCCCTGTATCTGCAAAAATGCCAATCGGCGTCAGAAGCAGCCCAGCCAACAGGACTAGTGTCAATATCGATAGCAGACTTTTCATCGTTGTCACCTCTCTTTCCAAGAGAGCAACACAAACTACACCCTCTATTTTTAGAATGCTCCTAAACA
>CAZNTS010000021.1:0-4421 GCA_964576045.1 uncultured Nitrospiraceae bacterium
CGCTCTACAAGCCGAAAATGATTTCGGTCTGTACTACGTGCATGGCTGAAGTAATCGGCGATGACCTTAATGCGTACATCAGAACCGCAAGGGAGAAGGAGCTTATCCCTAAGGACCTTTATGTGCCCTTTGCCCATACCCCGAGTTTTGTTGGGTCACACATCACTGGGTATGATGTCATGATGAAGGGCATTCTTACCGCCATTACGTCAGGGAAAAAAGGCGAGCCAAATGGCAAAGTCAACATAATTATGGGATTTGACACCTATACCGGAGACTATCATGAGATTAAACGGCTGATGGGGATGATGGGTCTTGATTTTACGGTCCTGTCCGATGCAAGTGCCACATTTGACTCGCCAAATAACGGCGAGTACAAGCTCTATCCAGGAGGGACGCCCCTCAATGATGCAGCCGATTCCATTAATTCAAAAGCAACAATATCGCTTCAAAAGTACTCTACGTTAAAGACTATCGAATACATGCATAAGGAATGGGGACAGAATGCCTATGTGATGCCCATGATAGGAGTAAAGAACACAGATACATTCTTTGAGGAGGTGAGTAGGATTACTGGCAAACCAATACCGAGAGAAATTGAAGATGAGCGAGGCCGGGCGGTTGATGCAATGATAGATTCCCACGCGTATGTGCATGGCAAGAAGTTTGCACTCGTGGGCGACCCCGACCACCTTCTTGGCTTGATTAGTTTCCTGCTAGAGATGGGAGCAATGCCGGTACATATCGTCTGTACAAACGGGGACAAGAAGTTCGAGGAAGAGACTACTGCGCTCTTGGGCGGAAGCGCCTTCGGAACAGAGGGTAAGGTCTACATCAACAAGGATATGTGGCACCTCAGGTCTCTTATGTTCACGGAGCCCGTTGATTATCTTATAGGTAACTCTTATGCGAAGTTCCTATGGAGAGATACGGGTACGCCTCTTATAAGGATCGGTTTCCCGCTCTTTGACCGCCACCAGTTGCATCGGTACCCGCTTATTGGGTACCAGGGCGTCATCAATCTGGTGAACTGGATAGTGAACACTATCCTTGATGAGATGGACAGGAAGACGATTAATACCACTAGCTTTGATGTGATCAGATAGGGCAGAGACGGATGGTATCCAATAAATGTATTGTCAGTTTAACTTGCAAATACAAGAGAGAGACGCTGGGATGATAACTAATATAGGCAGGCTTACCGAAAGCGGATGTCGCACAAGGGGAAAAGAGCGGATATGCAGATCCAGGGGAGGAGAGTCGTGTGCCTTTGACGGCGCGATGATCGTTCTTCAACCCATTGCAGACGCTGCACACATCGTTCATGGCCCAATAGCCTGTTGCGGAAATTCCTGGGAAGGAAGGGGAACCCTGTCCACAAAGGGGGGCCTACACAAGTTAGGTTTCACTACAGACATGAGGGAACTGGATATTGTTTACGGTGCAGAACGAAAACTTTATGATGCAATACTGTGGACCTATGAAGCAGTTAACCCGAAGGCGATCTTTGTGTATGCGACTTGCGTAAGCGGCCTCATCGGAGAGGATTTGGAATCGGTCTGCAGGAAGACCGAAAAAAAACTAGGAATCCCAGTCATCCCGGTAAATGCACCAGGCTTTGTAGGTCCTAAAAACCTTGGCAACAGAATCGCAGGCGAAGTGCTACTTGATCATGTGATTGGCACAGGCTCGGCGAAAGTTATCTCAGACCATTATGTTAACCTGATTGGAGAGTACAACATTGCTGGTGATCTCTGGCTTATCGAGCCAGTGCTCGAGCGAGCAGGGTTCAAGGTACTTTCAAGGATAACAGGGGACTCAACGTTTGAGGAGATCACTAATGCGCACAAGGCACGCCTGAATGTTGTTGTATGCAGCAGAGCCCTCATTAATGTTGCCAAAGGTATGGAGAAAAAGTATGGCATTCCGTATGTTGAGGTTTCTTTTTTTGGGAAAACCGAGATGACAAGGGCACTAAGGTCAATTGTGGCTAAAGGTATGCAACACGGAGCGTGGTATGGCAGTACGTTGGAAGACGTTGAAGCAGTAATCAGAACAGAGGAGCTTGCCCTTGAGAAGAAGCTTACGACGTACCGGCACCTGAAGGGCCGGAGGGCAGTGCTTTACACGGGCGGGGTGAAGAGTTGGTCATTTATCACAGCTCTAATGGACCTCGGTATAGATATTGTCGCTGTGGGGACAAAGAAAAGCACCTTTGAGGATGAGGAGAAGATGAGGGATATCCTCGGAAATAACGCACCCCTGGTGGAAGATGTAACACCGAAAAACCTCAAAAAACTACTTAAGGACCGGAATGCAGATATCCTAGTTGCGGGGGGCAGAAACCAGTACCTTGCCATAAAAGAAGGATACCCATTTGTCGACGTCAATCAGGAAAGGCATATTGCCTATGCGGGTTACGACGGCCTGCTCAATCTAGCTGAGCAAATAAGCAACAGCATCAATTTCTATAGACGCAACAACGAAGAGGGCTCAGGACCCTTAGAGACAAAAGAGTCTGATGTCATACTCGATACAGAAAAAATTGTGTGCCATGAGCGGAATACTCATATTGTCATTAACCCCCTAAAGCATTCTGCATCCATTGGTGCCGCTATGGCATTCCAGGGAGTACATAATTCCCTTCCAATAATCCATGGAGCTCAGGGTTGCACATTCCTGGCAAAGGTGCTTCTCACAAAGCATTTCAGGGAGCCGATATCCCTTGCAAGCACTAAGCTCTTTGCTCAGGATGTCGTTATGGGAAGCGACGAGAGTTTGTCAGAAAACGTTAGAAGTTTCATTGAGAAGAACCGCCCGGATGTTATCGGAATTCTGACGTCGGGCCTTACCGAGGTGAAAGGCGATGATATTGCGGCTGCGGTGAGGGAACTCAATGCTAACGTCTCAGGCACTGGAGTTATCTTTGTATCAACCCCTGACTATGAGGGAGGACTTGAGGCAGGCTACTGCGAGGCGGTATCGTCGCTCCTTGGCATTGCCAATTCACAGCATCATCCAGGTGAGTTTACAAAAGGGCAGGTAAATGTCTTTGCAGGACCACACCTGACGCCAGCCGATTTCTTCGAGTTGAGGGAACTAGTTGGATCATTCGGTCTCAGGCCAATCATGCTGCCTGACCTTTCCGCACTAGACGGGAGCAGAATTGGAATATCCCCCCTTGCGACAGGAGGGACTGAAATAAGTGACATCATCTCAACAGGCTCATCAGAATTCACCATTGCAATAGGCATGTGCATGGAGCCGGCCGCACAATTATTAAAAAAACAATTCGGCATTGAATATGTGCTGTGTGAAGGTATAGCGGGCATTAGGAATACGGACATCCTTATGGAGACATTGAGCTTGCTGAGCGGAAGACCCGCACCTCCACTCTACCAGAGACAGAGACGTATACTGGTAGACGCTATGCGAGATGCTCATTCTCTCTTCGCGAAGAAAAAAGTTTGCATTGCCCTCGATCCGGACCACGCACTTCAGACATCTCACTGGATCGCTGAAATGGGCGGCGTGATACCTCTGGGAATAGTCCCCACTGAGTCGGCAGCTGTGGCGCATATCCGTGCAGATAGTGTTTTTATTGGAGACCTTTGCTCAATAAAAGGCGACTTTGATCTGATTATATCGAACTCTCATGCTGCGGATACGGCTAAGGCCCTTGGAGTCCCCCTTCTTCAGGCAGGTTTCCCTGTGTATAAGATCTTTGGCAATACCAACAAAGTAACTATCGGGTATAAGGGGACGGTGTCCCTTGTACAGGAAGCAGCCAATTTGTTTGCAAAGGAGGTGCATCAATGAAAGTGGCATTTGCAACAACAAACGGCGTTTGGGTAGATGAACATTTCGGAAGGGCAGGAATTTTTGCTATTTATAACTTAAACGCTGAAGGTTACAATTTCCTAGAGATGCGGAAGTTTGCTGACGGCAGGGATACCGCAGTTGAGAAGACAAAAGGGATGGGAAGAACTCACGACGACCTCCTAGCGAAGAAAGTCAGTAAGCTTGCGGACTGCAAAATAATCTATCTTACCGAAATCGGCGGTCCCTCTGCGTCACGACTCATAAGAAAAGGCATTATGCCTGTTAAGGTGAAGGAGGTCGTTTCAATTGAGGAATCACTTCAAAAGCTATTTGAGACAATCAAGGCGTCACCTCCGCCATGGCTCAAAAAAGCACTCTACGGGAAGGGTAAGGAGTAGAATCTGGCGATGAGTAAACGAAAACTTTATGAGTAAAACTAACCAAGGAGGAACCAAAAAATGAAGATGATTAGAGCATTTATAAGACCGGAAAAGGAACAGGAGGTGATACTGGCCCTTGAGGGCGCAGGGTTCCCCTCACTCACCAAGATACCCGTATTCGGACGTGGGAAACAGAAAGGACTTACTGTAGGACCTGTG
>CAZNTS010000022.1:0-8248 GCA_964576045.1 uncultured Nitrospiraceae bacterium
AAGTTTGATCTTCTGCATCTCCTGATCAAAAAGATAGTCTATTATGAAGATGCCTCAGCAAACACCAAAGAAAAAAAAGCGGGCAAAATAAAGATGGATCTATGGGAATTGCCGCCCATAGATCCATCAAAAAAGAACTCAGCAACCGGTTTTGCTGAGAGTAATGCCTGGCTCCTGGGGAGGGATTCGAACCCCCGACCAAGTGGTTAACAGCCACCCGCTCTGCCGGCTGAGCTACCCAGGAATAACCGATATTATATATCAAAATGAAATATTAGGGCAACTTCCAAGCTGTTTTACTTCTTTTGAGACTTCTCAATTTTTGCCCAGGTATCCTTGAGTGTTACTGTCCTGTTAAAGACAGGCCTCTCGTTAGTCGAATCTGTGTCGACACAGAAATAGCCTTGACGTTCAAATTGATATCTGGTTCCCGGCGTAGCAGATCTCAGTTGTGGTTCGATGAAACAGGCGGTCAGAATTTCCAATGATTTCGGATTAAGAGAGGACTTGAAATCCTCACCTTCCTCCGCATCGCCAGGATAAGCCTTAAGAAAAAGATTATCATACAACCGGACCTCAGCCTGTACCGCGCTCCGAGCCGATACCCAGTGCAACGTAGCCTTCACCTTCCGGCCGTCAGGTGCATCGCCTCCGCGTGTTGCAGGATCATAGACACATTGAAGCTCAACCACTTCACCGGTCACAGCGTTCTTCACATAGCCGACACAACGAATGAAATATGCGTAACGCAGGCGGACCTCCCGGCCTGGCGCCAGGCGAAAGAAATCCTTTGGCGGCTTCTCACGAAAATCATCCTGCTCGATATAGATCTCCCTGGAAAAAGACACCTTTCTCGTCCCCATGGAAGGGTCTTCGGGATTGTTAACCGCCTCCAGTTCTTCTCCGTCTTCGGGATAATTCGTTATCACAACGCGCAATGGCCGCAGCACAGCCATCGCGCGTGTAGCACGTTTGTTCAGGTCCTCGCGGATGCAGTGCTCGAGGAGTGCGATATCCACAACGCTATCTCTCTTTGCTACGCCGATGCGGTCACAGAAATTCCTTATAGCTTCCGGAGTATAACCACGTCTTCGAAAACCGGATATGGTCGGCATCCTTGGGTCATTCCACCCTGTCACATGCCCTTCTCTCACCAGCTGAATAAGTTTCCTTTTGCTTAGCACCGTATGGCTTAAATTAAGACGGGCAAATTCGATCTGCCGGGGATGATAGATATTTAGCTCGTCAAGACACCAGTCATAGAGAGGTCGGTGGTCCTCAAATTCCAAGGTACAGATCGAATGGGTAATACCTTCTATGGAATCGCTCTGTCCATGGGCCCAGTCATACATGGGATAAATACACCACTTGTCACCGGTCCTGTGGTGTTCCGCATGGAGTATGCGGTACATGACGGGATCCCGCATATTGATATTTCCCGAAGACATATCTATCTTGGCCCTGAGGGTCCGGAAGCCGTCCGGGAATTCGCCATTCCTCATTCGCTCGAAAAGATCAAGGTTCTCTTCGACCGAGCGGTTTCGGTACGGACTCTCTCTGCCCGGTTCGGTAAGTGTGCCGCGGTACTTCCTGATCTCTTCGGCCCTCAGATCGCACACGTACGCCTTGCCCTTCCTTATGAGCTGACCCGCGTAACTGTATAACTGTTCAAAATAGTCGGATGCGTAGAAGAGCCTCTCGGCCCAGTCAAAGCCCAGCCACTTAACATCTTCCTTGATCGATTCGACATATTCAACTTCTTCCTTGGTCGGGTTGGTGTCGTCGAACCTGAGGTTACAAAGCCCCTTGAATTCTTCGGCAATACCGAAGTTGAGGCAGATCGACTTGGCGTGACCTATATGGAGATACCCGTTCGGTTCAGGAGGAAAGCGGGTATGCACTCGTCCGCCATACTTGTTTGTTTCCAGATCATTCCTGATGATCTCCCTGATAAAATCAGTCTGTTTTTCAGCGCCGTTCGGTGTCATCCTGCGTTTCCTTTCTCGCAATGCTGTTTACACTCTCTATCGCCTTATGCAGCCTTTTTAGTGTTCTATCCTTTCCAAGGACCTCAAGAACCTCGAAGATGCCCGGACTTTCCGTACCGCCGGTTACTGCCACACGAACAGGTTGCGCGATGGCCCCCAGTTTTACAGCATGTTTCTCGACCATCGCATTAAAAACCCTTTCTAGTTCATGGGTAGAGAAAACTGTCATGGAGACAAGGGCATCCTTCAATTCTGAAAGATATGGCAGGGTCTTTCCGGTAAGAAACTTCGCCTTTGCCTTTTCATTGTATTCCACATCTTCACAGATATAGTACCGCAAGGACTGCGCGAGTTCGACAAGGGTCTTGGCCCTTTCCTTCAGTGTGGCCACCGCCTTTGCGAGCCACTGCATATCCGGTGCTTGTCCATCGTCGATGATCCCTTCCCGAACAAGAAAAGGCAACACAAGCTCCGCAAGCTTTGCAGGCTCTGTTTTCATTATGTACTGGCTGTTAAGCCATAATAGCTTTTCCGGGTTAAACACTGCTGAGGACTTTCCGACATTCTTAAAAGAAAAAAATTCTATCAGCTCTTCCCGCGTGAAGACCTCTTGGTCGCCGTATGACCATCCCAGACGCACAAGGTAATTCATCAAGGCTTCGGGAAGAAAGCCCATCTCTTTGTATGCCATGACGGAAGTTGCGCCGTGCCTCTTGCTCAGCCTCGCCTTGTCGGAACCAAGTATCATCGGGAGATGTCCAAACCCTGGAATCTCGTACCCTAGCGCCCTATAAATATGGACCTGCTTCGGGGTATTGTTAAGGTGGTCGTCACCGCGGATCACATGTGTTATCTTCATGTCCACATCATCCACCACGACAACGAAATTATAGGTCGGCGTACCATCAGACCTCATAATGATGAGGTCATCCAACTGACTGTTCTCAAACACCACAGATCCCTTTATGAGATCATTCACCACGGTCTCCCCTTCATGGGGCATCCTGAACCTTACCGCTGGCACTCTACCGGCAATGGCTTCCCTAAGGTGCCAGCACCTGCCGTCATATTTCTGAGGCATTCCATGGGCTAGAGCTTCCTGTCTGCGCTGTTCCAATTCCTCGGGAGAACAGTAACAATAATATGCCTTACCTTCTTCCATGAGTCTCGCGATATAGTTCCTATACACATCGAATCTGTCGGTTTGCCTGTAAGGCCCTTCATCCCAGTCAAGGTTGAGCCACTTCATCCCCTCGATGATTGCTCCGATATACTCATCCGTCGAGCGGCTCCTGTCCGTGTCCTCTATCCTGAGGATAAATGTGCCGCCCTCGTGGCGTGCAAATAGCCAGTTGAAAAGCGCCGTCCTAGCCCCTCCTATGTGTAGATATCCGGTCGGACTCGGCGCAAACCGTACACGAACCATCATTCTTCCCTCCTCATAATAGTGTCTATTATAAACCGAAAGGGGTCATCGAGGCCATGGTCGATGCTCCCGAAGGAGGCGAGCGGACACAATAGTCTTTTTTTGCACGATCTAAAGATTAACCCTACTACGCAAAGATAAGCGAAGAGGGATTTTTGAAGCACGGGAAAGAGGCATCTTTTCTGCAATCGTACAAGATCAACTCCATAAACCAGGATGGCGACACCGCGCGTGCCGACGTGCTCCTGAAGTTTGCGCCCTCGGCAAAACTGAAGAGGGCAGTTCCGGTCTCTACGACCGTTACAGAAGAACTGGTAAGAGATGGCGGTGACTGGAAGATCAAGGCGTGGTAAGGTTAAGTTTCTTTATCAGGCTGCGTCATCCGGTGTGAATCACAACACCAGGAGTTATCACTAAAGAAGCGTTACTCTGAGAGCCGTTGCCACCAAGTCATACCTTTTTCTCAGGTCTTCCTCTTCAATTCCAGTCTCAGGAACCTTCTCGTACTTTCCGTAGTCCTAAACCTGTCATCACCCCGATGCCCAGCGACCCAGATGATATCGTTCCCGGTCACGACAATAGGGACCGCATCCCGTTCGTCCCTTGGAACTTTCTCGTCCACAAAAAAGTCCTGGAGCTTCTTTCTCTTGCCGAATCCGAGTGGATAGAAGAAATCCCCCTTTCCTCTTGCACGTACTGCGAGTTTGTCGTGAACCTTGTCCGCGTCAAATACTGCGCATGATTTCCCCTCTCCGCATACTCCCCTGTCTTCATTTATTGTCGCCTCTATCACAGCTTTTATATCCTGCAAAAAAGCCTTGCCGGGCACATCGAGACCGGATGCCTTCAGCCTGAAAGGAGGCTCGGACGTCATCACAAGTGTAGAATAGTTCTTTATGACCCTTAGCCCTTTAGGCAGATATAGCCGGGCCCCGTGTCTGCCTCTCCTTACCAAGTCTATGACCTCTTCTATATGGACGAACCCCATGCCGCGGAGTCCCCTTGTCTCATCAATGGCCCTTCTTAGTACTCGCCTAAGGATCACTTTGTCCATAGCCTCAAGAGGGGTGAGGAACAGGTCTATCCTGTCATCCGTTTTTCTGCATATCAGCTTCATAAGCGACTTCGTAACAATTAGGTCGAAATACCTCTCCTCTTGTCTAAGGACCTCCATTGTCCTAGAAACGGTCTCAGTGATGTTCGGATTTATCCTTCTGATCTCAGGAACCACCAACAATCTGAGCTTGTTCCTGAGGTAATCCTCCTTTAGATTTGAGGAATCGACAAGGTAGCTAACCCCTTGTTGATCAAGAAACTTTTCGATCTCGCGTCGCTCCACATCTATCAACGGCCTGATGATCTTTGCGCGTACAGGAGGAATGCCTGCCAGACCTTTCGGCCCGGAGCCCCTCAAGAACCTCATGAAAAAAGTTTCTAGCTGATCATCTGCGTTGTGGCCGAGTGCGATTTTGTCGGCTTTTATTACAAAGAACACTTCATCGAATGCCTTATATCTGAGTTCCCTTGCTGCCTCCTGCTTGTTCATGCCATGCTCTGCAGCATACGCCTTCACATCGATGGACCTTGAAATGAACGAGATCGAAAGAGTTTCACATATATTTCCGCAGAATTTGATCTCACTAGGTGTTTCAGCTGCCCTTAGGCCATGGTCGACATAGAGGGCATGAAGCTTGAGGTTGAAGTCGTCTTTCAAGGTATTCAGTGCAGTGAGAAGACAAACGGAGTCTGGCCCGCCAGAAAGGCCGATCAGGATTGTCTCACCTCCGGAGAGCATAGAGTATACAGAGATCGTAGCTTTAACCTTTTCGAGAAACATATCACGTTTTGGTCCATTTTCCTGCATCCTTACCCTACCTCGAATCCATACTCTCTTATCAATCTTAGGTCGTCCTCATAAGGTGTCCCTGTCGTGGTGAGATAGTTACCTGTGAGCAGGGAGTCGGCACCAGCCATAAAGACCATCGAGTTGAACTCGCCGAGGATCTGTCTTCTGCCTCCGCAGACCCGGATTTCCTTTTGCGGGAGCAAAAGCCGATAAATGCTAATAATTTTCAGGGCCTCAAATGGATTAAGGCTAGCACAGTTTTCCAGAGGCGTCCCCTTGACGGCGATAAGAAAGTTTATCGGAACAGAGTGCACTCCCAATTTTCTCAACTCAAGCGCTATATCTATCCTGTCCTGCCAGGACTCGCCCATTCCAAAGATGCCCCCGGAACAAACGGAAAGACCGGCAGACGTGGCGTTTTCGATCGTCCTCAGCTTGTCCGAATAGCTATGGGTGGAACAGATCGAAGGGAAAAAATTCTCGGAGGTCTCGAGGTTATGGTGATAACGCTCAAGACCGCTTTCCTTAAGTTCCACTAGTTCATCTTTCTCCAGAAGTCCAAGTGTGGCACAGGGGAGGAGACCAACTTCGCGGACCCTTCCAACTATCGACGCGATCTGGCCGAGTTCCCTCTTTCCCACCCTCCGCCCGCTCGTGACAATACAGAACCTCTTCACCCCTGACTTTTTTGCTTCACAGGCTTTTCCGAGGACAGCCTCTTCTTCGAGCAGGGGATATACCGGAACATCAGCCCTGCTCTTTGCCGACTGTGCGCAGTAGGAACAGTCTTCGGTGCACGCTCCGGACTTGGCATTAATGATCGAGCAGAGGTCCACCTTACCTTGTCTAAACCTTTTCCGGACCCTGCTTGCGCTCAAGAAGAGCTGAACGAGGTCTGTGCCCTGAACGGAAGAGATGTGTGCTGCGTCCTTCCCAGAAATAAGTTTGCCGGACAGGACCTTTTCCGTAAGTCCGTTGATCATCGGTTACGTCCTCAGGGATTCGAGTATCTTTGCCGTATCGGAAACCGTCTCGAGCCTCACCGACCCTACTTTTTCTGGAAGGACGAATTTCAACCTCCCGGCTATGGCTTTCTTATCGATTTGCATCGCCAAAAGTATCTTCTCGGGATCGATCCCTGGCGGCATCTCAGAAGGAAGATTGTACGAGTCTATCAGAAAACGCACCCTTTCCGCCTCTTCCTTGTCCATTAGACAGCAGAGCGAGGAAAGTTTGGCCTCATGACACATGCCGATAGCAACCGCCTCTCCGTGGAGATAAGAGGTATATCCAGTTGCAGTTTCGATGGCATGCCCGATGGTATGGCCGTAATTCAGAATAGCCCTTAATCCGCTTTCTCGTTCATCTTTAGAGACAACATCCGCCTTTATTTCGCAGGAACGCCTGATCACATACGCAACGGTCCCCCCGTCAAGACCGAGGATCTTTTCGTTGTTCTCTGCGATGAACCGGAAAAACGCCTCGTCCCATATTACGCCGTATTTGATAACCTCAGCCATACCTGCAACGAACTCCCTCTTCGGCAATGTCCTCAACGTGCTCACATCCGCCCATACGATCTTAGGTTGATAAAACGTTCCAATCATGTTCTTGCCCATGGGATGGTTCAATCCAGTCTTACCCCCGACCGAACTGTCCACCTGTGCGAGAAGTGTCGTCGGTACCTGAACGAAGGATATTCCCCTCATATAAGTGGAAGCCACAAACCCTGCCATATCTCCGATAACACCGCCTCCCAAGGCAATAACAGCAGAAGCCCTGTCGAGTCTCTGAGCGAGGAGTTCCCCGTATATGTAAGACGCCCACAGCATATCCTTGTATTCTTCGCCGTCGGGAATCAGAATCACCGATGCTTCGAAGCCCGCCTCTTTCAAAGAGGCGGAAAGCAAATTCCCATAAAGACCATACACTGTCGGATTGCTAATTACCGCAACGCGGCTGAACTCAAAATACTTGAGCCTATCTCCGAGTTCACCGAGGATCCCCGAACCTGCCACAACGTCGTAGCTCCTCTCCCCGAGTTCAACCCTTATCTCTTGCATCTGGCTTCCTCCAATATTTCCTCTGCGATCTGAAGTGGCGTCTTTTTCTCGGTATTGATCATGAGGTCAGCCTTTTCGTAAAAAGGTCTCCTGTGTTCCAGCAGTTCCCTGATCTTCCTGAGGGGATCATCCACCTGAAGAAGCGGCCTCCTGTTGTCATTCTTCGTCCTCTTAAAGATGGTGTCTGGACTTGCCCAAAGGCATACTATTATCCCTCCATCCCTCAGGATATCCATATTCTCCTGCCGGAGCACCGCGCCACCCCCGGTCGATATGATCACGTTCCTGTTGCGAGCGACCTTTCGTATCATAGCTGTCTCGATGTCCCGAAAAGCCGGCTCCCCGATTTTGCCGAAGATCTCGTTTATGGTCATGTTCTGCTCATTCACAATTTCGTCGTCCACGTCGATAATTCTCCACCCGAGGAGATGGGAAAGCTCCTTTCCGACTGCGGTTTTGCCGGAGCCCATGAAACCGGTGAGAATAATGTTATTCATATATAATCCGACCTTCCTGACTTATCGTTTGATTTTAACCATATGAGAACCGAGACACAGGGTCGGAAAATCCCGAATTCAAGCATCCACTTTCCAGACAATCCGAAGCATCATGTACAAGTCCTTAAGGCCTTGGCGTTTGGTGTCACCTAAATTGCACTTCTCATATTCTAGCTTGTTGTACTTGGTTCCCCCGGGTCTCCGTGGTCGATTATCTCTCGTCAGAATTGTCTCACATATTCAAGGTATGATCTGTAGTTGCTTGCGACCTCTTCCATACTGTCTCCACCGAACTTTTCGAGAAATGCATCTGCAACTACCATCGAGACCACAGACTCTCCTATGACCGACGCCGCAGGGACAGCGCATACATCAGCACGCTCGTAGGCCGCCTCAAAAGGCTCCTTCGTGATAATGTCAACGGACTT
>CAZNTS010000023.1:0-6083 GCA_964576045.1 uncultured Nitrospiraceae bacterium
GAGGGGACTATCGAAAAGATGACAACGAGAAAAACCGACGTGAGGGCAGGCTCATTGAAATACCGTGCGATGTGTACCCTGAAGACAAACAAAATGAGGACAAAGAGCACACTTATGGCCAGCTCGATAAAGAGCACTGTCGAAACTATTGCCCCGGACTTTTCCTCTTTGCCTTTACCGGAGTAAAGCGAGACGTAGCGGGACAGCGTCCCGTTAAATCCCATGCCGACGATGAGACCAAAAACAGCAAGCAGCCATAAGAGAAAGTTCAGCCTGCCGTACTCTGCAGGGCCAAGGATCCGCGCAAACACCACCGAAGAGATCACTCCGAGGGCAAGGAGAAAGACATCGGCAATGGACTGATACTTTGTGTGGCTGAAAAGCTTTTTCTTTAGGCTCACGAGGAAAGGAGTCCGGCTCTCATTTATGTATTTTTACCAATGACATTCCTTGCACTCAACAGCAATCCGGCCAGGAAATAAGAATGCGAGGCCGTCTCTATCTTGTAAAACTGCTGTTCGGCAAGGGCATAAATAAGGCACCCAAGAACCGCGATGAAAAGCCCCCTGTTTATGGTGGCGCGTTTAAACATGGGCGAGAAAAAAAGATTCTTTCCCTCCGTCCTCATTATCTTCCACCACAGGAGCAGAAATGCGAACAGGCCAGGGAATCCAAGCTGAGAGAGGACTTCGAGGTAACTGTTGTGCCACAAGGGAAGAAAGGACATAGAGCTCCCTTCAACAGTGCCGTCAGACATGACAGGCAGCACCCCTCCCCAGCCGCTCCCTGTCAGCGGATATGCTTTAGCAGTCTCCCAAGCCCCTTCCCATCGAGTATACCGCTCCTGGAGTGCAGAATTGGGTGTGAGTGTCTGCCCCACTATCCTGTACCTGAGAACGGTTTCGACCTCTTCACCCTTTGGGGAAAACATGATGCCAGCCACAATAAGGAGAGTGACTGCAACAGCAATGATCCTCCTCCTGGTGAACAACAGGAAAATGCCAATGCCTACAACAAGCGCCACCCAGGCTGTACGGGTCTGGGCAAGGAAGAGTAGATAGACTATAGTCCCCATATAGCCGATAAGAAGCGCCTTCAGCCATTTTGCTTTTTCCTCAAGCAGCAGACCAAAGGCCACAAAGAATACTGGCATGATATATCCAACAAAAATATTCAGTGCGCCCCATCGCGTCACCTCGAGCCGCTCCTCTTCCAGGTTTTCGATAGCCATGCTCCCACTGATTCCGTGCAACAACGGGATGAGACTGAGCACTATCATGAATAGGATGACCCCCCGCAGTTCTTTCCCTGATTTGATGCAATCGGGGATGAGAAAGAAGTAGAACATATAAAGGATATATGCCTTGAACACTATGAGAATATTCAAAGGGCTGACACCGAAGATGAAGTATGCTGTGAACACGCCAATACCGGCAACGCCGAGGAACATCCACAGCTCACGTGAAAAATAAGTCTGTGGGATAAGGGACCTTTGCGTCATCATCTGTCTCGTCAGCCACACGATGAGGATCATCACCGTCAGGACCTCATTTGCGCTGGTGAAATACCCGGGTTTGATCTCGTAAGCAAACCCGGTCTCTGAAATAAGAACAGCAAGGATGTAAGGGATGTAACGTTTTGCCTTTTCGTATCTTAAAAACAATGACACAAAGAGGGAAAAGCCGACAAGGCCTAGGCCGACCGCCTTGAACTCCCATCTAATATCGTCGTGGGCGGTCACGTCCAGGACGCCCTTTGCTACAAAGTACGCGAACACCATGACACTTATGGGGATAAGAAGACTCTTGATGCTCAGCGACTGCTTCATCTCACACTGTCTTCAAGCGGAAACAGGTTATCCATGGATGCTGACATTATCACGCTTTGAAAATTTTGCTGCTCTTTATGCCGTATTTCTCGAACGCGTTCCTCGTATCGACTATGTATCGCGCATTTCTCTCGATATATGGGTAATCATAACAGGAGTGGTCTGTTAGTAGCAGAGTCACATCAGCGTTTTGCAATGCACCTTCTGTGAGTTCTACAGACTTCAGGTCGAAATGATAATGCCTGAGCTTAGGAATCGCAGGAATGTAAGGGTCATTATAATCGACGCGCGCGCCTTTCTCCTTGAACAACTCAATGAGTTTCAATGATGGCGATTCTCTCACGTCATCGATGTCTTTCTTATATGCAAGGCCGAGGATCAGGATCCCGGCATCTTTAATGCTTTTCCCTCTCTCGTTCAGAGCATCCACTGTTTTCTGTACTACATAGTACGGCATCCCAGTATTTATCTCTCCGGCCAACTCAATGAAACGAGTCGAAAAATCATATTCGCGGGCCTTCCAAGTAAGATAAAATGGGTCGATCGGGATACAATGTCCGCCTAGTCCGGGTCCGGGATAAAAGGCCTGAAAACCGAACGGTTTGGTCTTTGCAGCCTCGATGACTTCCCATATGTCGATGTCCATCTTGTCAAAAAGCATCTTCAGTTCGTTCACAAGGGCGATATTCACGGATCTGTAGATGTTCTCAAGGAGCTTCGACGCTTCAGCAACCCTGGTCGACGATACCGGCACTGTCCGCACAACGATAGCATCGTAGAGGGCCTTGGCCGCAACCAGACATTCCCCGGTATACCCACCTACGACCTTTGGGATTGTGCCTGTGGAGAACTCCTTGTTGTTGGGGTCTTCCCTTTCCGGAGAGAACGCGAGGGAAAAGTCCTCTCCCGCTTTCAACCCGGTCTCTTCAAGCAGCGACCGCACATCCACGTCGGTCGTGCCGGGATAGGTCGTAGACTCAAGAATAATGAGCTGTCCCTTCCTGAGGTGTCCGGCAACGGTTCTGGTGGTATTGAAGACGTACTGCATATCCGGTTCGCGATTCTTGTTAAGGGGGGTTGGAACGCAGATGATGATGCAATCAGTCTCGGCCAGCCGGGAAAAATCGGTTGTCGGCGTGAACTTTGAAGCGTGAGGGGTGAGGCGCGACGGATCGATATGCTTGAAATAGCTTTTGCCCTCCCGGAGCGCCTCCACTTTTGCCGGGTCCAGATCGAAACCCGTGACCGGGAATCCTGCCTTACAGAATTCGATGGCCAAGGGAAGTCCGACATAACCAAGACCGATAACGCCTACACGAGCGCTCCTCGCATTTATTTTTTCGATCAGTTCCACATTCTTTCCCACCTTTCCCCTTGCTCTATGTATGGCTGTCTTTAGCCCCCACCTGCACTATTCCTTGTGCCTCCCGTAGACGTCGTCCACCCTTACGATATCGTCTTCTCCAACGTATTCCCCATTCTGTACCTCGATGATCTCGAGCGGTACCTTGCCCGGATTCTCGAGCTTGTGGAGCGTCGATTTCGGCACATACACGGATTCGTTCTCGTGGACAAATACCTCCTTGTCTCCTATGGTAGCCTTTGCAGTCCCCCTCACAATGACCCAGTGCTCAGACCGGTGGTAATGCTTCTGGAGGCTGAGCTTCTCGCACGGGTTAACAACAATCCTCTTCAGCTTGTACCTCTCTCCCTCTTCAAGGACTGTATAACTTCCCCACGGACGGTAAGTGGTGAGATGTTCGGAGACTTCCTTCCGATCCCGCTTCTTAAGGGTCTGAATGAGGTCCTTGACCTTCTGGGAATGGCCGCGCTTAGCGATAAGTACTGCGTCACCGGTTTCTACAACAAGACAATCTTCCAGGCCGATGGCGGCGATCAGTCTCTTGTCCCCTATTATCATCGTTTCCTTTGTGTCAAGCGTGATAACGTTTCCGCTTTTTGCGTTAGAACTCTCGTCTTTTTCGAGGACGTCGAAAAGGGAGTCCCAAGAGCCGATATCGTTCCAGTAGATATCCATCGGGACGGTGACCACCCTGTCGGATCTTTCCATCACAGCATAGTCGATCGAGATGTCAGGCATCCGCATAAAGTCCGACAGCATTCTCTCAAACCCCTTTTCGATCATTGCGTGTATCCTCGGCTCATGTTTGGCGAGCTCATCAATGACCGTCCCTATCGAAAAAACGAACATTCCTGAATTCCAGTAATAAGACCCTTCTTTAAGATATTCCTTTGCTGTCTCCTGGTCTGGTTTTTCAGTAAATCTTTCTACCTCGAAAAAGCCAGCGGAAGCAGCAGCCACTGCGGCGTGCCTACTGCCTGATACATGCTGATTATTTTTCAAGGTCTTTATGTATCCATACCCTGTCTCAGGCCTTGCAGGACGGATGCCGAATGTGACTATATACCCAGCCCTGGCAATCTCCTCCGCCTGTTTCAGGTATTCCCTGAACTTCTCAGGAGGTCTGATGATATGGTCTGAAGGAGATACAAAAATCACCTCGTCCCTGCCGCAGCCAAGCTTCTCCATGCAGTATCCCGCGCCAAGGGCAATGGCGGGCGCTGTGTTCCTGCCCGCCGGCTCAAGTATCGTATGAAAAGCTGTGCTAGACAGTCCGCTTTGGCAACGGGGGTTAGAGTCCATGAACAGTGGAACCAGGTCGGCCATGACATGAAACTTATAATCGTTGTTCGTCAGTACAATTATATCTTCAGGAGCAATAACCCCCCGAAGCCTTTCTACGGTTTGCTGGAGCAGGGACTTGTTGCCGTCAAGCTTCAAGAACTGTTTCGGGAAATTCTTCCTGGAAAGGGGCCAGAGCCGGGTCCCGGAACCGCCTGCAAGAATAAGAGCTTTCATCTCACCCTCCCCGACGCAAAGACATTGGTACTAGTAAAGAAAAAACAGATCCTGCAAGTCTCATCCTCTCTCCTCTCAGCTGCAACATAACTTTATTACGAGGCTACAAGCTCTTAGACTGAGCGTGCATTTCCCCCATCGCCCTTCACCACTTGCGAGATTGGCATCTCCTGATAAACTCTTATACTCTGTCCTCACAATCTTTAACTTATATCCCCGCCTCTATACTACACCTTCGCTTGTTTCTGTACCGTTTCAATCTCTTTTTCAACAAAGGATTTGTATTGCAGCAAGCTTTTTTCATCTTCCGCCTCCGCCCTCATCACTATCACTGGCTGCGTATTGCTCGCCCTCACGAGCACCCAGCCTTTCTCGAAAAGCACCCTCACGCCGTCAATAGTGTTCACATCCCGGACACTGTATTGACTCTTGCCGTTCTTCCGGTATTCGCGGAACAGCGCGACAACTCCATCAACCAGCTCCTTTTTCTTGTCATCAGGACAGTCGATCCTTATCTCCGGAGTACAACACATCTTCGGGACGTCAGACAGAAGCTGTTCCACGTTCTTTCCGGTCGTCTTCATTATCTCCACCAGCCTGAGGGTAGTGTAGATGGCGTCATCGTATCCAAAATACCTGTCCCCAATGAAGATATGTCCGCTGAACTCACCAGCGAGTAGTACGCTTTCGTCCCTCATCTTCTGCTTGATCAGGGAATGTCCGGTCTTCCACATGATGGCCCTTCCTCCGTGCCTTTCTATATCGTCAAACATCACTTGAGAGCACTTTACATCACCGATGATCCCGGCGCCCGGGTTTTGCCTCAGAACCTCGCGGGCCAGTATGATCATCAGCTGATCGCCCCAGATGATATCACCGCCTGTGTTCACCACGCCAATCCTGTCCGAGTCGCCGTCATATCCGATCCCCACATCGGCACTGGTCCGCTTTGTTACGGCAATCAGGTCCTTGATATATGCAGGGACAGTAGGATCCGGATGGTGGTTGGGGAAGTTGCCGTCCGGCTCCACGAACAGCGGAACCACCTCGAAGCCCAGCGCCCGGAAGATGGGGACCGCCACCACCCCGCCGGTCCCGTTGCCGGCGTCGATCACCACCTTGAGCCGGCGAGGCCCGCAGCGCAGGTTCTGCCGTACGTACTCCTGGTAGGGAGCGACGATGTCATGGGTCGTGACCACCCCGGACCCGGTGGCGAAGCGGCCCGATTCAGCCAGCGCCCGCAGGGCCGCGAGACACCATCCTGCGCCAACCCTGCGGGCGGTAACGGGAGATCAAAATTCCGACCGAGAGGAGAAAACTATGGACATACATCCGCTAGAAAGCCAGCCGCACTTGCTCGTCGCCTCGATCATC
>CAZNTS010000024.1:0-6949 GCA_964576045.1 uncultured Nitrospiraceae bacterium
CGAGATGCGGTTCAGGGATGTGGGGTTCGATATACACGAGCAACTTTCCTCCGCAGACCAGACCGCCCTTCTGTTCGGTGAGTTCGAAGGGTATTGTCTGTGGAGCGCCGTTTTTCATCGCCATGAGCGCGGCCTGTATCACTTCGGCTTCCATACAGCCGCCTCCGAGGGTGCCGATGATTGAGCCGTCGTCTCTTACGAGCATTTTCGCACCCTCCTTCTGTGGTGATGAGCCGATACACTGCACTATCGTGGCGATAGCCGACAACCTTTCGTCCTTCCTAAGCCTCAGCATTTCTTCATAA
This sequence comes from uncultured Nitrospiraceae bacterium, assembly GCA_964576045.1. Classification (GTDB taxonomy): domain Bacteria; phylum Nitrospirota; class Thermodesulfovibrionia; order Thermodesulfovibrionales; family UBA9159; genus CAZNTS01. The sequence goes on from CAZNTS010000024.1 coordinate 306, forward strand.
ATGTCCATAGGCTCAAGCCCCCTTCAAATCTTCGGTTCTGATCGGAAGACTCCGGATGCGCTTGCCTGTCAGGGAAAAGATCGCATTGCAGACAGCGGGAGCGATAGGGGGCACGCCGGGTTCGCCAACACCCCCCGGTTTTTCCTTGCTCTGTACTATATGAACTTCCACTTTAGGCATTTCGTCGATGCGGAGCACTTTATAGTCGTCGAAGTTGCTTTGCTCGACTCTGCCGTCCCTGAGCGTAATCGCACCGTAAAGGGCTGCGGATAGACCGAAAACTATGCCGGATTCCATCTGAGCTTCAATTGTGGAGGGGTTTACGACCCTGCCACAGTCCACAGCACAGACCACCCTGTGAACGCGGACTTTACCCGCCGTACTTACGGATACCTCGGCCACTTGAGCGATAAAGCTCCCGAAGGACTCATGCACGGCAATACCGCGTGCCTGTGTTTGCGGCAGCAACGTGCCCCAACCTGCCTTCCGTGCAGCCAGCTCAAGTACCACCCGGTGGCGAGGCTTATCAACAAGGAGGGCGTGGCGGAACTCGAATGGGTCTTTACCTGCTGCATGTGCTGCCTCGTCTAAAAAACTCTCCACAACGAACGCCGTATGTGAGTGGCCGACCGAACGCCACCAGAGAACAGGGACGCCGATCTTCGGGCTGTGCAGATCAACGAGGAGATTCGGAATTGCGTAGGGAATGTCCTGGGCCCCTTCGACCGAAGCGCCGTCGATCCCGTTCTTGACCATTGTCCTTTCAAAAGGGGTACCCGCAATAATCGACTGGCCAACGATGGTGTGATTCCAGGCAATTAGATTGCCGCCGGCGTCGATTCCGGCAATAAGTCGGTCATGCCACATCGGGCGGTAGTAGCCTCCCTTCATGTCGTCTTCGCGGGACCAGATCACTTTCACTGGCCTCTTCACTGCCTTTGCCACCTCCACTGACTGGCCGACAAAATCCGAAGCCGGATTTGCCCTGCGACCGAATCCTCCGCCGAGAAAGGTGGTATGGACTTTTACCTTTTCAGGCTCAAGCCCTGCAATGCGGGCGGCTGTGTCACGATCGATGGTCTGCATCTGTGTGCCGGTCCATATGTCACACCTGTCTTTCTTTAAATTTACACAGCAGTTCATAGGCTCCATCGTAGCATGTGCAAGATAGGGAACATCGTACTCTGCTGAAATCTTCCGAGCTGCTTCGGAGTATGCACGTTCGGTATTGCCCTCGTTCCTCGAAACAAGACCCGGAGTCCTTGCCATCTCGGCGTACTGCCGGAGCATTTTAGGAGTCGAAAGTCGGGCCCATTCCCCCTCATCCCAAGTGATCTCAAGGGCTTCACGTCCCTGCTGAGCCGCATGGAAGTCGTCTGCGAGCACTGCTATTCCGGTTGATACCTGGAACACCCCTTTTACACCAGGAACGCGTTTTGCTTTGGTCGCATTGAAAGAGGCGACTTTGCCACCGAATACCGGGGGGCGAACGATCACAGCGGTCAACATCCCAGGGAACATTACGTCAAGGCCGAATCGGGCAGCGCCAGTAACCTTTGAGAGACTGTCGAGACGCTTTCTTGGCTTTCCGACGATTTTGTATATATCCGGATTCTTGAGTCTTACGTCCTTAGGGACGGGTATTTTTGCGGCCTTGTCCGCGAGCTTCCCGTAGCTCAGTTTCTTGCCGCTTGCAGTATGGATCACCATGCTATTCTCTGCGCGGCAACTCGCGGGGTCGACATTCCAAGTCCTTGCTGCCGCAGCTATAAGCATTTCCCTGGCAATCGCCCCCGCTTTCGAGAGCCTATCCCATTCGCTCCGGACACTCGTACTCCCTCCAGTTACCATAAGACCGAAAACCGTGTGGTTGTAAGCCTGATCGACTGGCGCCGGTTCTACCCGGACGGACCTCCAGTCGCACTCGAGTTCCTCCGCGATGAGCATAGGGAGTGATGTGTAAACACCCTGCCCCATCTCCGATTTGCCGAGTATAAAGGTCACGGTACCGTCACGCCCAACCTGTATGAAGGCATTCGGCGCAAACGAGAACTCAGGAGTTGTCGCCTCCCCCGAAAACGTTTTCAATGTCAGATGAAAACCTAGCAGCAGTCCTCCACCAATCAGCGAAGTCGTCTTCAAGAAATCACGACGGTTTAAGCTGATGATCTCACTCATCTTTTACCCCCCTGATCCATCAATATTGCGGCGGTATGAATAGCTCTGCGGATTCTTTGATAAGTGCCACAGCGGCAGATGTTGCCTGACATTGCCTTATCTATATCGGTATCGCTTGGATGCGGATTTTTTCTTAATAGGGCGACGGCCTGGACTACCTGTCCGGACTGGCAGTAACCACACTGGGGCACGTCGTCATCTATCCATGCCCTCAACACCGGATGACCTTTGCCGGCAGCGATACCTTCAATAGTAGTGATTTTCTTTTTTCCGACAGATGATACTGGAGTGATGCATGAACGAGCAGCCTCTCCGTCAATCAGGACGGTGCAGGCGCCACAGACGGACCTTCCACAACCATACTTTGTGCCTGTGAGTTTCAGATGCTCCCTTATCACCCAGAGCAGCGGTACGTTGGGCGCCACGTCCAATCTGTGGTGTTTTCCGTTGATTTCGAGATGGATCATATATACCTCCTTCGTCATGCACACTGCCGTTGTTACCGTTAGACGGGGTACTACGGCTCTTCATTCACCATTATAGTTTCAGGAAACGGCTTGTCAATTTCCCGCATAATTTGTTTTGGACGAGGTGTACAATGATGTACCTGTTCCGACCTCTGGAATCACCCTTTTTTAAAATAAAAGACGGGAAACGTAAAAAATGAGGGATACTAATTCCAAACGCAAGAAAGTAGCTGAGGAGTGGATAGCCTTTTCTCTCGAGGCAGTTTCCTACCTGTAATTAGTAAACTGGAGATGTATGCCGAAATCCTTTTCCTTAAGCTTGCCAATAATGGTCTGGAGGTCGTCGATCTTTTTCGCCCTTACGCGGACCTGATCTTTTTGAATCTCAGCGCTCACCTTAAGCTTCAAGTCCTTAATGACCTTCACCATCTCCTTGGCTTTATCCTGAGGAATGCCCTGCTGTAGAGTCACCACCTGGCGTACCGTGCTGCCTGAGGCAGGCTCAATTTTGCCGTAATTGAGTGTCTTCAGCGAAATACCACGTTTGACCAGTTTTGACTGGAGGATGTCGACAACACTCTTCAACTTCATTTCATCGTCAGAAATGAGGGTGATCACATGCTTGGCCTTGTCCAGCTCGATGTTGCTTTTGCTCCCCTTGAAATCGAACCGCTGCTGGATTTCCTTCATCGCCTGTGTAACAGCATTCAACACCTCCTGCATATCTACATCGCACACGACATCAAAGAAATGCTCATCTGCCATTCTGCCCTCCAGGGTTCATTGTTGGAGTTTCTCCGCCTTGATGGAGAGATAATATGCCACCATCAAAACGATGATTACCATTGCGCTCAATCCTATCTCGTAGAGCTTTTCGAATTCCACTACCTGCATGAAGGAGGACTGGGCCTCAATCAGTAGTATCCTTCGCACCGCTGCGATGATGCCAATGGCGAGGAAAGGGCCCATTATGAATTTCTGCTTTTTAAGAAACCTGAGGACTGTCCAAAGTAGTTCCAGAATGATCAATGCGAGGAGCACATCGTTCACCAAGTGGATGATCGATTCCCGGGTTGGATTTAATGCATTGAGTACTGCATAGTAGAAGATGAAGCCGCAGGCAAAGAGGAGCAGGACCGCTGCCAGGACATGAAACGCCATGTCGACCTTAACAAGCCAGCTTCTGAATGTCTCTTGGAACTCCCTCTTATGACCTTCCACAGTGCTTAAATTATACTCTGTGAGTTGCCAAAAATCCACAGTTCTTCTTTTTCTTGACCATCTTCATTGAAGCATCTATACTGTAAATAATCGGACAGATATGAGAGATATCCTTGAAGTGGCCATTCTCAAAGACGCAAGGTGTTCTGTCCAGGCTGTCGCGTCACACCGCCGGTCGTGGAGGGGATAAGTGGATATTGCTTTTCAGCTGGTTCTTATTCCTGTAATAGTAGCTGTGTCTTCTTCAGTTGGGTTTTTAGTCTTCAGGAGCGTTGCCTTTGGGGTTCTTCACAAGTGGGCGAAGAGGGCCGGAACGTCACCCGGAGAGCTGAGTGTAGCCGCTCTTAAGACGCCGTCCTTTTTCTGGTGCATAGCAGGTCTTTATAGCGGGGTCGCAACGTTAGACCTTCAGGAGAGGCACGTACTCTATGTCTGCCGGGTTATCAATATACTTGTTATATGCCCTGTCACCATTGTGGCATCAAGGCTGTCCGGAAAGTTGTTGAGGGATTATGTCCAGAGGTCAAACCTACCAATCCCTACTACAGGTCTTGCCACAGGTATACTCACCTGGACAATATTGGTTGTTGGTGTCCTGAACATACTCGGCGTCCTGGGGATATCATCAGACTCGAAACTGGACAGGAGGGCTGTGTGGAGGGTATCACATGGAGGACAAAGCGTATACGCATGCTGTCGAATAATATTGTAGTTATCCCGAACAACAAGTTGGCACAGAGTATTGTGACGAACTATTATCTCCCTGACAAGGAAATGGCGCCTGAGATCACGGTTCCGGTAAGTTATGAGGCTGGTATCGAAAAGGCCGAAAGGATTCTAGCAGAGGAGGCTGAAATGGCCGTTGACCATGTGCCTGGCCTGCTTAAAGAGCCCAGACCGCAGTTGAGCTATGTTACTGGCTGTGGAGAAAACTTTGTTAACCTGATTAGCGCCTTCAGGGGTGGGCGAATTTGTTGACCAATACACTGTGCGGAGTGAGCTGAGAAAAAAGATATTGAAACGGTTCAGGCAGGAGGGCATCTCGATGGCCCTTATGCCTGCATTCGTGTATCTCGGGAAGAACGATAATTGTGGAAATAAGGCCCAAGTTCGGAATTCTTAGGGGGTATGCATGCAGCCTAAAATTTTAGCATTCGTGTTGGCCGGGGGTAAAGGGGAACGGCTCTTTCCCCTTACTTCGTTTCGCTCAAAGCCGTCGGTGCCTTTTGGGGGTAGATACAGGATTGCGGATTTCGTACTCAGCAATCTCGTGAATTCCCGCATCTATTCAATCTATCTTCTTGTCCAGTATAAATCGCAGTCCCTTATTGAACATGTGAGGCGCAACTGGGTACTGTCGTCGGTGATCAAGGACCATTTTGTAACGGTCGTGCCTCCTCAGATGCGTATGGGACCTGAATGGTTCCAGGGGACCGCGGACGCGGTATTCCAGAACATAAGCCTTATACGTGAGCACAATCCCGGCCTAGTGGTAGTGTTCGGCGCAGATCACATTTACAGGATGGACGTCCGCCAGATGGTCGATTTTCATTTACAGAACAACGCGTTCGTCACTGTGGCGGCGAGGCCTGTCAGTATTGAGGAAGCGTCTTCGTATGGCGTGATTGTGACCGACAGCGACAAGCGGATCGTCGGTTTCCAGGAGAAGCCGAAAAAGCCAAGTTCAATGCATGACGATCCAAAGAGAGCGTACGTTTCGATGGGGAATTACGTTTTCAACAGAGAGACACTCCTTGATGCACTGGCAAGAGCGCAGAGAAAGAAACAACATGATTTCGGTGCCCATGTGATACCGGACCTAGTCGAAACAGGAAAGGTCTTTGCCTACGATTTCGCGACAAACATCATATCTGGGACAAGGACATATGAGGAAAAAGGATATTGGAGAGATGTTGGCACCATATCCTCTTTTTTTGATGCACACATGGATATGCTGGGCGAATCTCCGCGGTTTGAACTGGACAATCCCCTGTGGAACATACACCCGTCTAGCTACGAGGGTCCTCCCACGAAGATTCTGAGGGGTGACATAAAGAACAGCATCGTCTCGGAGGGGACGGTGATCCACAAGGCGAAGATCCGAAATTCTGTTATCCGGAGCGGGGTGGTGATTGAGAACGGTGTAAGCGTGGAGGACTGTATCATCATGGATCATACCGTGCTCAGAAAAGGGTGCGCCCTCCGGAGGCTGATAGTTGACAAGCATAATATCGTGAAAGAGGGTGAAGAGATCGGGTTTAACCCGGATGCCGACCGTTTGTCCTGCCATGTCGACTCATCCGGGATTGCCATACTGCCGCGCGGGGGTCGCCCCGCAAGGAGCGTAAAGTGACTGAAAAAGACATCCTTAGCAAGGTGATCACGGTTGAGAAGGAGATCCAAGAACGGCTCATGTTGGAGAAGGGAAAATCCATGGAGTGGTTAGAACACGTGATAAAGGATTCAGAGGAGACCGTCTGTCGTGAAGAAAGAGGCTTAAGAGAGTCCTTTGAAAGCGCGAGGACAAGTTCGAAGGTCGACGCCGAACGAAGGGCTGCCGAGATCCTGAAGGAAGCCGAAGAAGAGGTAGAAAGGATTTCCGGGATTGATGAGGTGATCCTGAACGGCATAGTGATGAAGCACCTTGCCCTGATACTGCCTTCCGACGGCCTGTTAGGGCAGGCGGTGTCGGGCACGAGTAACGGCAAATGATCGTAAAGATGTCGAAGGTCGAGGTGGTTGGCCCGAAGGGCCTGCTTGAGGATACTCTTGGCCTCC
>CAZNTS010000025.1:0-5739 GCA_964576045.1 uncultured Nitrospiraceae bacterium
CTACTGGACATTACTTGGGACTAAGGAATCTAAAGTGAGTTTTCACAAGATATTCAGGCGCGGAAATCCCGTCCTTTGGGGCGGGGAGGAAGCGCCTGCTCCTTTCTCAACTCGTTTTTTGTTGTAAGATCGCCTGAAAAACATTTCCTGAAAGCATGTTGAACAGAGAGCTGCTGCTCAAAACCAAGCTCAAGTTTCGGACCTCCCCTGACCACAGTGAGGGGCTTTGTAGAACCATGGAGGCCTACAACCAGACCTGTAACCACATCTCCTGTGCCGCTTGAAAGGAAAGGATCTGTGCCAAGTGGTCCCTTCAGAAAGCCCATTACCATAAAGTCAGGGAACGCTTCGGCCTTTCCGCCCAACTGGCTATAAGAGCAATAGGCAATGCTGCCTCAACCATGCCAAATGTGCTGAGCATCGTGTTCTTCATGCTGTGGCCTGAAAGAATGTCACGAATTCTAGTCGTGTGCAGAAGTGAAAGGTGGAGAGTTTCTTTGTGGGCTGGGAATGTTGGAGAGGCACCCTCTGTCAACTCTGCTTCTTCTTGGAAATAAAACGGATGTTTATGGTAGATTAAATAGCAAATGCGGAGGATCGATGCTCAAGGTTGTTGAAGATATTAGCGCCACAAAGAAACGTCTCACGATAGAAATTCCTGCGGATGATATAGAAAAAGAGATCCGTGACGCGTTCGAGAAAGTGAGGCGTAAGACCACACTCCCCGGCTTTAGAACTGGCAAGGCGCCAATGGAACTCATCGAGAAAAAGTTTGGGAAGGAGGTCGAGCAAGATGTGCTCGACCGGATAGTCCCGCTGGGCTATGTTGAGGCATTGAAGGAGGCGAATATTGTTCCTGTTGCGAACCCCGTGATGGAGGAGAAACTCGACTTCACGAGACGCCAGCCGATCTCGATGACTCTTACGGTGGAGGTCATGCCGAGGATCGATAACCTTAAGTTTGAGAATATCAGTGTGAAAGATGTCCCCATAAGCGTGAGCGAGTCGGACGTGGAGAGTGTTCTTCAAAGGCAGCAGGAGGAAAAGGCTACCTACGAGCCGTCCGAAGGGCCTGTCGGCATGAACGACCTTGTAGTGCTTGATTACGTTTCCTTGGAGGAAGGCCTTGATGAAAAGGACCAGGTGTTCAAGGTCGGGGGCAGCATGTTCCCTGAAGAGTTCTCACAGGAGCTCGTGGGAAAGAGCAAGGGAGAAAAGTTCGTCGCCGAGACGACGTTCCCCGAGGGCCATCCGTCGTCCCAGCTCGCCGGTAGGAAGGTTACGATAGAAGTTGCAATAAAGGATATCAAGAAAGTACACCTTCCTGGGATCGATGACGAGCTCGCAAAGGACCTGGGGTTCAAAAATCTCGAAGAGATGAAAAAGCTGATATTCGAGGAGATAGAAAAGGCAAAGAAGAATGAGGTGTCGAAGATACAAAAGGCCGAGATTCTGAGCAAACTTATAGAATCACATGAATTTGATATCCCTGAATCCCTGGTCGAGAATGAGGCCGCAGGGCTTGTATCTGCGGTAATGGCTAACAGGGGAAAGGATCAAGGGGAAGCAAGTGATCCCGAAGCGCTCAAACAGGAGGTGATGCCGAATGCGGTGAGGAATGTGAAGGCTTCCCTTCTTATCGAGACCATAGGAAAGGCTCAGGGTGTCCAGGTGTCTGACGAGGATATCAAGAAGGCGCTTCTTTCCATTTCTCAAAGGCTTTCGGTTTCCCCGGACAGTATAATGAAGTTTTACATCTCAAGGGACGGTTCCCTGGATGGATTGAGGAACGCCTTATTTGAAGATAAGGTTCTTGATCTCATCCTCGCGAAAGCTAAGCTGGAGAAAGGAGAATAACTTGAGTTTGATACCCATCGTGATCGAGCAGACAGGACGCTCTGAAAGGGCATACGATATCTATTCGAGGCTCTTGAAGGACAGGATAATATTCGTTGGCACAGGCATAGACGACACTGTTGCAAACACGGTGATAGCGCAATTGCTCTTCCTCCAGACTGAGGATCCGGATAAGGACATACATCTTTATATCAATTCTCCGGGAGGCATTGTCTCCTCCGGGCTCGCCATTTACGACACTATGCAGTATGTGAAGTCCGATATCGCTACCTATTGTATCGGACAGGCAGCGAGTATGGGAGCAATGTTGCTGGCAGCAGGAACCAAGGGGAAAAGATTTGCGTTACCCAATGCGAGGGTGATGATCCACCAGCCTATGGGAGGGTTCCAAGGCCAAGCCACTGATGTTGAGATCCATGCGCGGGAAATCTTGAGGATAAAGGACACGCTCAATCATATTTTCTCGTACCACACCGGACAGCCTCTCGAAAAGATACAGACTGACACGGACAGGGACTTTTTCATGTCTGGTGACGAGGCGAAGGAATACGGCATCGTTGATGAAGTGATTCGCAGCATCAAGAAGAAGTAGCGGGAGGAGAGGAATGGCCAAAAAAGAGAGAGACGAGAGCAGGCTCAAGTGCTCATTCTGCGGCAAGGGACAGGACGAGGTGAGAAAGCTCATCGCGGGGCCCACCGTGTACATATGCGACGAATGTGTCGAACTCTGTAATGAGATTATCGCGGAGGAGCTTTACTCTGAAGCTGGTGCTCGTACGCTTCCGAAACTTCCTACACCCAAAGAAATACATCACTTTCTCAATGATTTTGTGATAGGCCAGGAAAGGGCGAAAAAAGTTCTTTCAGTTGCTGTGCACAACCACTATAAAAGGATTTACAGCCCCAGTGCGACTGACGTTGAGTTGCAGAAGAGCAATATACTTCTCGTCGGTCCAACCGGGACCGGCAAGACACTTCTGGCCCAGACCCTTGCCAGGCTTCTGGATGTGCCGTTTACCATCGCGGATGCCACCACCCTTACCGAGGCGGGGTACGTGGGTGAGGACGTCGAGAATATCATACTGAAGCTTCTTCAGGGGGCTGACTATGACGTGGAGAGGGCACAGAGGGGCATCGTATATATAGATGAAATAGACAAGATCAGCAGAAAATCTGAAAATCCCTCCATCACCCGTGATGTCTCGGGCGAAGGTGTGCAACAGGCGTTGCTGAAAATTGTCGAGGGGACCATTGCGAACATACCACCCCAGGGCGGAAGGAAGCATCCCCAGCAGGAGTTCATTCAGGTCGACACTTCGAATATCCTTTTCATATGCGGGGGTGCCTTTGTGGGGATGGACGGTATCGTGGAACAGAGAATAGGGAAGAAGACCCTCGGATTCGGTGCGGAAGTGATGGGTGCAAAAGAGCGAAAGATAGCGCAAGTGCTGAGTCTCGTGGAACCGGAGGATCTGATAAAATACGGGATGATCCCCGAGTTTGTCGGAAGGCTCCCTGTAGTGGCTATCCTCGATGAGCTTGATGAGGCGGCCCTCGTCAGGATACTTACGGAGCCAAAGAATTCTCTCGTCAAACAATACCAAAAGCTGCTCTCTTTTGATAACGTGCGCCTCAGGTTCACCGATGGTGCCCTTTCAGCGGTCGCGAAGAGAGCGGTCCAGAGAAAGACAGGAGCTAGGGGACTGCGGGCCATACTGGAAGAGGTCATGCTCGAAATAATGTATGAAATTCCTTCCCAGAAGGGAATAAAGGAGTGCCTCGTTAACGAAGACACCATACAGAAGAAGGAAAGACCGATTCTAGTTTATGAGAAACAGGCGGAATCCGCCTGATTAAGTAAAGACTGATTAGGGTCTTGAGCTCTTCGTTGAGAGGGCTTTCTCCATCGCTTTCTTGATGCTCTCTTTCACGGGACCGTCACTTAAAGTTGACACTGTCTCATCTATCTGTCGCAACGCTGCACTACCCAGAATGCTTTTCTTCTGCTGCTGACTTTGGGGTGAGTGGGCCTTGTCCGTGGCCACCTTTCCGATCCTGAAGCGTATGTCCTTCACACCGGATGGTGAGAGGTTTGCGAGAATTTCCGCCCTGTAATAACTGATCTGATGCAGCCAGACTGAAGAGTCAACATTAATGAGAAGTTCGCCGTTCTGGAGACGACACGGATAAATATGAAGGGACAGAGGTTCACGAAATATGCTTGTCCATTCTCTCTTTAAACGTTCGAGCCTGATTGCCTCTTCAATCCCCAGGTCCTTGAGAAGGGGAGAAAGAAGGCCATCGATCCTGTTCACACTGCCTTTTTCACGAGGCCGGACCGCAGACATCTGGTACAGACATACTCACGTCTGATACCATTATTGATCATAATACGTGTCCTCTGCAGGTTGGGCAGGATCTCCCGTTTCGTCTTGTTGTTTGCATGACTTACGTTATTCCCCTTCGATCTTCCTTTTCCACACACAAAACATGTAGCCATTTTCATATCCTCCGGGATTTTTTTTAAAGCAGTCAGCGTCACAGTTGTGCCTGATGACTAAAATTGCATAAAAGAACGTTTTTATGATAACATTTTAATTCAAAGGTTACAAGAGCATCGGGACGGGAGAAAAACCTCGCGTTCCGCTCTAAAACGGAGGGTTTCGACGGATGTCAAAGCTGAGGGTCTACGAACTTGCAAAGAAGCTCGGTGCTTCCAACAAAGAAGTGATTACGGAACTGTCGAAACTCGGCGTCTTAGTAAAGACGCATTCTTCGAGTATAGAGGCCGAAGTCGCTAAGAAGATCGAGGGGATATTCAAAGGGAAGCAGAAACCCCGGGGAAAAGCGGTGCCGGCGATTCAGCCTGCCGCAAAGAAGGCAGTTCCTGTAAGGGCAGAAAAGCCTGAAAAAAAACCGGAGGCAAAAGAACCAAAGAAAGAAATAAAGAAAGAAGTAAAGGGGAAAACGAGAGAAGAAGTAAAAGAGGAAGTAAAGGTAAAAGAAGAGGCAAGAAAGGAAATAAAAGAAACACCAAAGAGAGAAGTACAGGAGGAAATAAGAGAAGAAGCGCATGGGGAAGTAAAGGAGGAAGTTGTTACTCCTGCCGAAGAAGTGAAGGTGGGAGAGGAGCCAATCTCTCCTCTGGAAGAAGTTGAGCTGAAAGTACCCGAGAGGTTCAAAAAGGACATAGAGACCGAGAAGGTAGAAAAGTTCAAGGCAAAGCCTGCTATGCAGAGAGCGTTCCAGGCTGTGAGAAAAATAGAGCCGAAGAAGTGGCATGAAGCCAAACCCTTTAAAAAGCAGGTCAAAGACAGGCCGGGTCTCAAGGTTGCAGAAAAGCCCCAGCCAGCTCCCATAACCGCCCCTAGGAAAAAGCTGCTCAAGATCCATGAAGGGATCACGGTGAAGGAGTTTGCAGAACTGATCAGTATAAAACTTCCGGACGTCATAAAGAAGTTCATGGAACTTGGGTATATGCCTACCATAAACCAGCCTGTCGATATGGATGCTGCACTCCTCGTGGCCGAAGGCTTCGGTGTGAAACTGGAAGTGGCCGTTGCAGAGGAAGAGCCGTTGCTTGAAGAAGCGGCCGAGGATACCACCGCGCTTGTCCACAGGCCTCCTGTGGTGACAATCATGGGGCATGTGGACCATGGGAAAACATCCCTATTGGATGCCGTAAGGGAAACGAAAGTGACCGAGACGGAGGCTGGAGGAATAACCCAGCACATCGGTGCCTACAAGGTGACGTTCAAGGGAAAAGAGATAGTATTTCTCGATACCCCCGGTCATGAGGCTTTCACATCTTTGAGGGCACGGGGTGCGAAAGTGACGGACGTGGTTGTACTGGTGGTCGCTGCTGATGACGGAGTGATGCCG
>CAZNTS010000026.1:0-4908 GCA_964576045.1 uncultured Nitrospiraceae bacterium
CAGAGCCATGGCGGAGGGTTATGGACCCTTCTGGGAGGCTGGCTTTTTGCCATATTCACTCAGGGCACGATACGTCTCCTCCACCATTGCATAATGTGGGTTATCGCGATCTTTATAGTGCTTCACATCTACATCGGATGGCACAACGACATCATGGAGAAGAACGGCCTCATGAGCTCTATTTTCAGCGGATATAAGAGCATAATGAGGAAATAGGAGAGAGTGAGAACAAGCATTATAGGCCTTGGAAACATTCTTTTAAAGGACGAAGGGGTCGGGGTCCACACGGTCAACGCCATCAGGGAACGGTACTCGTTCTCTCCCGATGTGGAGATAATTGATGGAGGAACGTTGGGCCTCGACCTGCTGCATTTTTTTGAAGGAAAGGACCAAGTACTAATTCTCGATGCAGTCGATTTTCATAAGGAGCCTGGCTACATCGGCGTACTTGATGATGAAAACATCCCTTCCGCCTTATTTGCGAAACTCTCGGTTCATCATATCGGACTTTCAGATGTCCTTTTCGCCGCAAAACTGCTGAACTTCACACCAGCAAAGCTCCGTCTCATAGGCATCCAGCCGGAATCCATCGAAGTGGGGCTTGATATGACGGCATCAATCTCTGGAAAGATGGATCAGCTTATCGACCTGGTTATTCAGACTTTAAAGGAGTGGAATATAGTATGTGCCTTGCAGTCCCGTCAGAAATTGTCCGCTTAGACGACCTCTCGGCGACTGTTGACGTGTATGGAGCACGGAGGGATATTAGCCTCATGCTTCTTCCAGAAAAGGTCGCGGTCGGGGATTTTGTTATTGTTCACGCCGGGTTCGCGATTCAGAAGATAGACAGGGAAGCTGGCAGCGAAGCCCTTAGACTCATAAAAGAGCTGGTCGAATCAGAAGAGTTCAAAGCAGAATTTATGGAGTGAAAAGGTATATCTTAGCCATAACAGGTGCCAGCGGCTCCATCTTCGGAATAAGGGTTCTCGAAACGCTCCTGAAACACTCCGAAGTGCATCTCATCATCTCCAAGCAGTCCTTTTCAATAATCGCTCATGAGACAGGGATTGACTGGTCGGGGAGGACCGACGTGGAAGTCAGGAAAAAGATCACTTCTCATGTCAAATCACACAAAATTCACTATTACGACGAAACTGATTTAGGAGCCCCTCTTGCAAGCGGCTCTTTCCTGACAGATGGAATGCTGGTGGTGCCTTGCTCGATGAAAACGCTGGCTGGCATCTCAAATGGCTTTGCACAAAACCTCACAGAGCGGGCAGCGGATGTCATGATCAAGGAGGGCAGACCTCTTCTCATCTCCCCAAGAGAGATGCCTTTCAGTGCAATCCATCTGGATAACATGTTGAAACTTGCGCGTCTGGGCGTGAAGATCGTACCCCCTGTCCCTGCGTTCTATCAGAAACCGAAAGAACTTAACGATATCGTGAACTTTGTTACTGGCAAGATACTCGATTCCTTCGGGGTCAAACATGACCTATTTAAGAGGTGGAAAAACTTTACAGAGAAAAACTCCGCCCCTTTAACAAACGCTCGGAGAGTCCGCTGACGACTCCCCGGGCGTTGAGCGTTCTGTGCAAAGCCGCTACTCATTGAAGCTGCCCGCGTATTTCGCCACCAGGGTATTTTGCTGTATGAACATTCACATATATGCCTCCAGCCTCAATTTCCTTAGCAAGGTCTCTTAAAGACCCGCCCTTCATCGGACCAATAAGGTCTTTATCAGTAATGGTACCGTTGGCAAGGGTACCGCTGAATTTACCCTCCCTCTTGCCCTTGATATTGATGACAGCAACTGGAGGGCCTTCCTTTCCCTTCACGCCCTTGTGGACATGAGCAGCTGTGACATTTTCGATGTCCGACACTGTCACCTTGTATTCCAACGCCATGCCGGTCTTGTCGAGCTCAAAAGTCGCCTCACCCTTTGCAGGTGTGCTTACCGATACAATTTCGTCGCTACCGGAGAGCGAGGCCTTGAAGGCTCCCCCTGCTGCGATACCGAGCGATGCAAGGCACAGAACTAATAAAATTATCAGCAAATAATTCAGTTTCATGTGTACCTCCTTACATGCCTTATGCCTGTTTCCTTATGGTGAACCGCGACGTCGCGGTTTCTTCCTTTTCCCTGCTCTTATTTTATATTTATCACAAAGAAAGCGGGCTTTTCAAGGCGGGACCGAACATATGATCCATCTCATACCACAGATCCAGGAATCTGATAAAATATAATCATGCTAAAGGAGGGTTGTCCGGGAAGCAAAGAGATCAGGAGTCCTTCTCCTGAAGAGATCGAGTGTTTTTGGTGCGGATCCGTCAATGAAATATGGTCCGATGAGACGGAAAGGATGTGCAAGGGCTGCGGAAAGACGATCTCCAGGGATATAGGGGTGACCTGTCTCCAGTGGTGTCCCGCCGCAAAAGAATGCGTTGGGGCAGAGAAATATGAACGCCTAATGAAGGCCATACGTAAGTAGCTGTCGACTCTTCACAAGCGGGGGATACGTTATGAGGAGAAAGGCTGCAGTAGCAGGGCAATTTTATTATGAGACGCCGGCAAAGCTCAGCCATCAGGTGGAGCTATACGTCAGCAACTCTCTTCCCAGGGAACACGCTGTCGGGATTCTCGCTCCCCACGCGGGTCTCATCTATTCAGGAGCAGTTGCCGGTGACGTTTACTCCAGGATAGTTATGCCTGATACCTTCATCCTGATAGGTCCAAATCACACGGGTCTTGGCGGATACATGGCATTGATGTCCGAGGGAGAATGGGAAATCCCCACAGGAGTCTTGTCTGTCGATGAGAGACTTGCTAAAAGGATCCTCTCCCATGTCCCCCTAGTCTCTGATGATACCCAGGCCCACATGTTCGAACACTCTCTTGAAGTACAACTCCCCTTTATCGCACGCTTTTCCAAAAAATCGAAAATTGTACCACTGACCATGATGTCGGTGTCGCTGGAGGAATGCAAAATCCTGGGTGAAGGCATCGCAAAGGCCGTGCAGGGTGCCGATTACCCAATAGTCATTGTGGCCAGTTCCGACATGAGCCACTACGTTTCCGACGCAACAGCCCGAAAAAAAGACAAGCTGGCCCTTGACAGGGTTCTCTCTATCGATCCTGAAGGGCTGTTCGGTATCGTACGAAAAGAACAGATATCTATGTGCGGATATCTCCCTGCAACAACCATGCTCTTTGCTGCAAAGTCCCTCGGCGCCAAGGAATCAAAACTTGTGCGATATGCGACGTCCGGCGAAGTGAGCGGAGATTATGACCACGTGGTAGGGTACGCCGGGATCGTTATTTCCTAATACGGTAACAAGGCACAAAGAACAGAATATCCGGCTGACCCATCAATTGGGCTGCGATTTACCCTCCCTACTACTTTTTTTAACCGTTGAGTTCCTCTTCCCTGACTACTCCTGCTTTGCACTTTTCTCTTGCCGAAACATCATTATTTCTGGTATAAATAATATATTAGGTTGAATCGAGGGTAGTTTACCTGCCCTGTTTGTGGCGGTGGAAAATGTTGATCCGGCAAATTAGATCTTTCGGGAGTCAGAGTAAGAAGTACGGTGTGCATGCCGGGCATGGAAATGTCCGGAAGCCTGAAGTCTTCTTCAAGACACCCACCTATATAATAGGCGGATCTAATTCTTCACTTGCACGGCAGGGCGGGCTTATCTTGCGGGTTTTCATGATCGCGTTGTTTTTTGTGAGGAATTTAAATAAAAAAATAGAGGAGTCTTGTACTATGCCCACCTTCATTAATATCCGTGCCACCATTTCGGGCGGGCCGGGAGGCGCAGTGCTTTCCGAAGATTCCTTTCATTTAGATAGCTCCGTATCGATCTTGTACTCCTCACAATAGACAATTACCAAGCACGGTACCCGCGTACCCTCGGAAGGACCCTATTTAGGAAAGGGGGATCATAACGATGGTCGACGCGTGGTATCTGATTATTTCCATTGCAACCGGTATCTCGCTTGGGATACTTATCAGCCTTCTCCACAAACGCTCCATCAGGACTCAGCAATCGGCACTCGAAAGAGAAAAAAGAGAGATCGTATCAGAAGCCAAGAAAACCGCCGATGTTATTAAGAAGGAAGCCGCAGTCGAAGCTAAAGATCTTGTATACCAAGCCAAATCTGAGGCGGAAAAAGAGATACGGGAAAGACGTCACGAACTAAATCAGCTGGATAAGAGGCTCAGACAAAAAGAAGAGACCCTTGAAAAAAGGGTGACCCAGTCCGAGAAAAGGGAACATGAACTCAACAAAAGAGAGAAAGAGTTCAACGCCAAAGAGCGGACGCTCCAAGAGAAAGAAAGCCAGTACGCCCAGATCATAAAGGAACAGCTTTCCGTCCTTGAAAGAGTATCGGGACTAAGTGCTGAAGATGCGAGGCAGGAAATCGTCAGGCGCGTGGAAGAAGAAACGCGTTTCGAGATGTCAAAGCTGGCAAAACGAATAGAGGATGAGGCAAAGGAACAAGCCGAGAAAAAGGCAAAGGAGGTCGTGAGTCTTGCTATCCAGAGGTATGCGAGCGACTACGTAGCCGACGGGACAGTGACCGCTGTGAGCCTCCCGAATGATGAAATGAAGGGAAGGATTATTGGGCGAGAGGGAAGAAACATCCGCGCTCTGGAAGCCGCCACGGGGGTCGATCTTATCGTTGATGACACTCCTGAACTCGTCACCCTCTCCGGCTTTGACCCGGTCAGGAGAGAGATCGCGCGCATCTCGTTGGAAAGGCTGATTGCAGATGGCAGGATACATCCCACAAGAATTGAAGAGGTAGTCGAAAAGGCAAAGAAAGAGGTGGACGCCACGATTAAAGAGGAAGGCGAAAAAGCCGTATTTGACCTCGGTCTTTCCGGTATACATCCTGAA